>VEPM01000030.1 GCA_012026795.1 Candidatus Methanoperedens sp. | reverse complement strand
TTGTCTCGTGGGCTCGGAGTTGTGTATTAGATACAGGGGAGAGGATTTTAAACAGGTGCATGAGATTGCAGGAATAGAAGTATTGAGGTGAAGATCTTTCTTATTAATTTTGGAGGTAAAGCCACCAATCTCACTCAGCACCGTAATAAACAATGTTATTCGATAATATATATCTATATATACAGATAAATTACGATTATGATAATAATCAAAATGGAGACACACTACAGATCAAGGAACGACAGTTTAATTTTTGAACAATTTTTTGCAGGATATTTCACATCCCGTATTTATATATTAATGCCGTTATGGCCACAATAAAAATTAATATAATTATATAAGATAGGCGGTTACCCTCTATTGTGAAGCCAAAAAACCCGTTATCGCCGCTTTCAGGTTCATCCGGCAGTCCTACGGCATTTGAAAAACGTTCTTCTATCCCTTTATCCCCTGTAATAATATAGGCAAAAGCGCTTAAGATCAGGAATATAACCACAATCGCCACGAATAAAATGATCCCTTTCTTATTACTTTGAGGCTGCTCCAACAGTATTCACCTCCGGGACCATATCGGGCCTGACCTTCTTAATATATGATACCACATACCCGGTAATAAAGGACTCTATTATTGCAACACCCATGTTTACAGCAGCAATGAGCGATAGTCCATAGAGAGTAGTTGTGATATCCTGGTTAACACCCTGTATTCCCGATATGAGAATTATCAATATCATTGCAATGTTCCCAAAAAGAAGTCCGATAAGCGTTCCAATTCCGGCTCTTGAGAACGTATCGAGATTCAGCTTTCCAAGGGCCTTATATACAGCATATGAAACCATAACCTCAGTCATATTGACGAGTATGTTTGCGCCTATCAGGCCCCATCCGCCATGACCTATTGCAGCCGATAATATGTTTACGATGAAAACAATAATGCTGCCAATAGCCGGCCCTGCAAGTATGCCTATAAGCGGTGTCAAGTTCATGTGTACACCCCCAAACAAAGGTATGCTGACCTGGAATATCGCAAAAGAAGCGGCAGTTAACATCGCTGCCAGCGTTATTGATTTATTGTCAATTTTCCTGATTTTCTTCAACCAATACAGGCATAAACTTATGACTATGATGGCCAGAATCCACCATATTATTATCCATTGAATTGAAAATGTCCCGTCCGGGAGATGTACATGCGCCATGCGTTACCTCTTTGCTATCAATATAATAATATCAATTGTGCTAACCATTGATATAAATGTTTGGCTATACCCCAAACCTTGCTACAAAGCAGCCCGGCAATGTTCTTTGCGACTTTGCGTATCCTGCTTGATGTGAGAGGGATTTATCTTTGCCTTATCATCCGGGAAATGTTTTTGATCAATTCTTCAGAAGTCAGGGGGTAATTATCCATAACAATACCCATTTCTTTTCTTATTCCCTCATAGATCTGGACAACCCTGGGCTGCCGTAACCCTGACATTTCCAGGAGCTCCCTATCATAAAATATAGAAGAAGGTTTCCCTTCTGCTATAATTGAACCATCTTTTACGATGCAAACACGATTTGATATCCTCGCTGCCATGTCAAGATCATGTGTCGCTATAACGATACTGATACCATGGTTATTTCTTAAGTTAAGAATGATATTCTCTACTATTTCAGCGTGTAATGAATCAAGATCAGATGTAGGCTCATCCATTGCTATTACCCTGGGCTTCATGGCAAGAACACCCGCAATGCAAACCAGCCTTTTTTGGCCACCGCTAAGATAGCCCGGCATTTTATCAGATAGCTTTTCGGCGCCGACTGCTTTTAATGCGTCCATAGCTTCCGTTCTTGCCTGTTCAATACCAACGCCCATGTTTATGGGGCCAAACATCACATCATCTAATACCGTTGGCGCAAAAAGCTGGTCATCCGACCTCTGGAACACAACCCCGACATCTTTCCATATGTCTACGAGACTCAAATCCAGCTTTCTTCCCATAACTGTGACATTGCCGCTGCTGGGGCGCAGCAATCCGTTCAAATGCTCAATGAGCGTTGACTTGCCGGATCCGTTAGGGCCGCATAAAGCCACGATCTCTTTTTCAAGCACCCTGAAACACATTTCATGAATACCATGGCTTCCATCAGGGTAAATGTGGTTTACACAATCAACGTGAATGAGTTCTTTCGCACCAGGTGGACAGGCATTACAGGCATGTTTTATTTCAATTTGTTTCGAGATTGTCATTCAGATCGCTCTTTAAAATGGTAATTTAACGAAGTATATTAGATAAATCATCAATATCGTCACCACAAACATAGTAAAGTATTCACCCATGCTAATTACAGGTATCCCTGTAGCAGCAACATATCTCCCGTTGAAACCTCTCGCTTCCATGGCCTTATTGATCCTTTCAGCCCTATCGTATGACCGTATCATTGTCAGGGCGAATACTTCGGCAAACATCTTGCTCTGCCTGCGCATACTTTTTAGAAGGCCACCACCTCTTGACCTGAGGGCTTTGATCATGGATTCGAGCATTTTTAAAGTCGTAAAGATAAACCTGTATGACATAAGAAATACCTGATCGATCGGATAAGGGAAAACCCGGTAAATCATGGCCGAGAAATAATTGTACCTGGTGGTCATAAGAAAAAATAAAGAGTATGTCATAGATGCCATTGATTTAAACAGTAGCGTAAGCATCAATAGCAGTCCGTTGTCCGTGAGAGTAAGCGAAAAGTAAGGAATCCCCAGGGAAAATATTGGATTCCCAGGTTCGTTCCACATTAATATGAGCGCCAATGACAGAACAAATATAAAGGGCATCATATACCACTGGAACAATTTTTTGATTGGCAGACCCGATAAACCATATAATGAAAAAACGACCAGGTAAAGGCACACTGCCAGTATGAGGCTTTTATCTATTGATACGAAGATTATGATAAGCAAAAGAATTAATGCCTTTGTCCAGGGGCTTATCCTGGAGAAAAATGAAGTGCCTTTTTCACTGTAAAAAGTGATAAGGTCAAGGTCTGGTATATGGGGTGAAAGTTCGCTCATCTGATACCCCATTAATTATCAGGAGGGCAGCAGCAGCATGTATCATGCTTGATCCTGCCGCATATACCCATGTTGGGATGTCCCAGGGAACTGCATATCTTATCGACGATATCCTTTGACATGAGCCCTTCGAGCTTTAAAGCCTCCTCACAGGCTTCCTGTGCCGTCAGCCCATAATGTGAAAGCATTAATTCTATAATCCTGTGCCGCCTGACCAGGAATTCAGCGAATTCCCTGCCCCTTGCTGTTAATTGTACTCCCCTGTACGGGATATGTTCGATAAGGTTAGTCGGCGACATCTCCTGAATGGTCTTGGTTATAGTTGAAGGATCAAGGTTAAAATGCTGCGAAATATCAGTCGTATGTACAATACCCCCCTTCTCCAGTATGTACTTCAAATACTCGCTTTTCTTCGGGCTTAATTCAAGACCATCAATGCATCTCATAGGATGAGATACGCTTATGTAAGATAAATAATTTTGGGCATCCCCCAAACTTAAATTTTTTTGAAACGAGACATTTAAAGTCATAGCAAGCGTCCTTATAAACAGGTATTTATACCCGGGCAAAAGAGAAATTTAAGACAGGGACGATTAAATGAACCTAAAAAAACCAGGATTTTCCACACGCGCCATTCATTCCGGAGAAAAACATGAAGACACGGGGTCAGTCACAACCCCGATCTACCAGACAGCGCCATTTAAATTCAAGAACGCAGCCCACGCAGCAGACCTGATGGGCGGGCGTGAAAAAGGATATGTGTATTCACGCGGCCTGAACCCAACGACTGAAGTGCTTGAGAAGAAAATGACAGACCTTGAGTGCGGAGAGGCTGCGCTTGCGCAAACAACAGGCATGGCGGCAATTTCCACGGCCGTCTTCACATCTGTCAAAGGGGGTGATCATGTGATAGCCGATGAAGTGATATACGGAAGCACATACGACCTGTTCGCTGGACTTAAAGATTATGGCGTTGATGTTACTTTTACCGATACATCATATCCGCGAAATGTAAAAGAAGCTTTTCGCACGAATACTAAACTTGTATTCTTTGAATCCCCGGCCAATCCCACGATGAAGCTTACAGATATCAAAGCCGTAAGCGATATTGCCCATGAAAAAGGCGCAGCTGTGATGGTTGATAATACATTCCTGACTCCTTATCTCCAGAAGCCGCTTATGCTTGGCGCAGATGTGGTTGTGCATAGCGCCACAAAATACCTGAACGGGCATGGCGACACGCTTGGCGGGATAATTGTGGGTTCTTCGGATTACATAAAATCAGCAAGGCATACGGCAAAGAACTTTGGCGGCTCCATCACCCCGTTCTCTTCATGGCTCATCATCCGGGGAATAAAGACGCTGCCTATCCGCATGGACAGGCATAACCAGAATGCAACGGCAGTTGCAAAATTCCTGCAGGGACATGACCTGGTTAAAAGCGTAATTTATCCGGGACTCCCTGAGCATCCGCAGTACGAGCTCGGAAGAAAACAGGCAAGCGGAGCTGGCGGCATGATGGCATTTCTACTGGAAGATGCAAAAGATGTGCCTCTTTTTCTTGATTCCCTCAAGCTTTGCGCGCTGGCGGTGAGCCTTGGTGAGACTGCAACGCTCATCCAGCATCCTGCCACGATGACCCATGCAGTTGTTCCGCGGCAGGACAGGATAAGATACGGGATCTCGGATGAACTTATTCGTCTTTCAGTTGGCCTTGAAGATGTAAGTGATATTATCCATGATCTGGAACAGGCGCTTGGGGCTATTCAATAGGAAGCGCTGAATTAAATTAATTTGATCAATCATTTATTAATCCAGATTTAACTTATCTTTGAATTCCTTTATCCATTCAGGATGATAACATCCTTTGAATTCAAATCCAAGCGCTTTTAGTTCATTATCCCGGGCATCTGACCCAAATACTTTATATGATTCGGCTGGTGCAGGTAAAACACCAAGCACCGATGCCTTAGATACAAGAGCATCCAGGTCTTCATCATTGAGCAAACCTTCCCAGTTCAATGATATCGGGGTAACCCACAGAAATTTAGAGCCATCGTCTCTTTCAGCTGCCGAGACGACGAAACCTATTACCGGTTCTTTTATTATTGTTGTCCCAATATTCGATAAATTCTCTTTGTGTTCCGGTTCATTAGTCGTCCGCTCAGGTTTCCCTCGTATCATGCTTTTCTTTGTTTGGGTCATAATTATCTTCTTCTTTTATTACGGACTGATGTTTGGTTATTATTAATTCCAGAGGATTTAATGATTGGCAGGCATCAGAGAGATGTGTTTATGGAAATGGCAAAAATGCCTGTATATAATAATCATGATTATCATACAATAAATACATTTCTACCTATAAATGAGCATTGAAAACTTTACATCGTAGGTCAAGGGTAGAGAACGCCAGCCCTTTTGAAGGGCTGGGTGAATCGTACCCTTGAAATACTTTCACATTACTCACATAAATAATATATGTATCTGAATTGAAACCGGCAAAAAGCATGAGAAAAGCGTTTCAATAATGATGCTCTTGCAGAACGTAAACGACAAGCAGAACTTAACAGATTAAGAAAAGAATTTGATGTTTGCTCTTGGGGAAAACCGGAATGGATAAGCTGTTATGAACAACAAAAAGCAACGGCAGCCAATAAAAAATCACATCAAAAAGAAGTATTTTCTCAGGTACTACAAAATGTTCTCAAAAGAGTAGATAGAAGTTTCAAGAATTTCTTTAATGGCTTTGGTTATCCGAGATTTCAAGGAAGGGACAGGTACAATTCTTTCACATATCCACAGTCCGGTTTTGGAATTAAAGACGGAAAACTCATTCTTTCAAAAATCGGTTCTATCAGAATAATCCAGCATCGGGAAATAGAGGGCAAGATAAAAACCTGTACGATCAAAAAAGACGTTGATCAGTGGTATGTCACTTTTTCCATAGAAATGGATGATCCTGTACCTGTTGAAATCAAAACCAAAACAGGAATAGATGTTGGTCTATCGTCTTTGATAACAATGAGCAACGGAGAACAGATTAAACCGCCTGAATTCCTGAGAGCATCGGAAAAGAAATTAACAAGGGAACAGATAAGGCTTTCAAGAAAAAAGAAACTGAGCAATAACAGGATAAGACAGAAAACCATTGTAGCCAGAACACACAGGACGATAAGAAACCAGAGAAAAGATTTCGCTCATAAAATATCAAGAATGCTTGCAGATACCTACAATCACATCGTATTTGAGGGCTTGCAGATTAAAAACATGACGCAGAATCATCATCTTGCCAAGTCTATATCCGATGCTGGCTGGTATCAGTTGATCCAGTTCACAAATTACAAAGCAGCATACGCTGGTAATGTTGTTGAACTGGTCAATCCCAGAAATACTTCTCAGAATTGCAGCGGATGCCATAGTCCAGTTCCCAAAGACCTGAAAGTTCGGATACACTCATGTCCTTTTTGTGGTCTTATTCTGGATCGGGATCATAACGCTGCAATCAATATATTGAAAAGATCAAGTACCGCAGGAACTGCGGGAATTAACGCTTGTCTGAGTGGACTTAATAGAGCCATGATGACGCAAGACGCCCCATGCCTTTAGGCTGGAGTAGTTCACAACGCAAGCATTTATTAAACATCACCATTATCAAAGGTTGACGTATGGTGATCTCTCTGGGAGATGTCCGAAAAGAGGAGGAAAAATGCGACCAGTCCATGTATTCCTTTTTCTTTTAGTGGCTCTAAGCGGATGCGTGAACAAGAGCAACAATCAATATACCTTGCATAAAGACATTACTGTAACAATTTTCTGGATCGGAGAAAATGCAACTGATGAAAATAATTATATCCAGAACAGCCAGAGTGCATGGGATAGTAATTGGAAAGATCATTTTGGTGGAATAGACGATCCTTATGATAGAAACGATTTCTATCCAGGCAAGTTTATTCCAAAGGAAAATCCTTTTTATTTTGCGTTACCTTATAATGATTTTGACATAAATGGAAGTAACAAATCGAAAGAATCTTTTTGCGAACCGATTTGCAAAAATAAATGGATAAAGATAAATAAAGAAGATAAAAGTGCTTATGCGCAATGGGAGGATGTAGGTCCATTTGAAATAGATGATATTGACTATGTTTTTGGCGATAGTAAGCCAAAAAACGATATAAATGATAATGCCGGATTGGATGTTTCACCTGCGGTCCGGGATTATTTGGGATTGGAGAATATTGATAAGGTAGACTGGCAATTTATCGAATCCGGAGATGTGCCAGATGGCCCATGGACAGAAATAATTACCCGGTCTCAGATTTCCTGGAATTGATAAACAACATTAAAATATTAAAATAAAAATAATATGAGTAGATTTATGAGAAAAATGAGAATATTAGTTGGAATTACGATTTGTTTAATAGCTTTAACCATGATAGGGGCAGCAGAAAGACCAACAGTAATAATAACCTTTGATGATGGGTGGTTGTCTGTTTATACTAAGGCATATCCAATAATGCAAGCTAACGGTCAAAAGGGTGTAGACTTTGTCATTATTGACCCGATATTAGGAGGATGGTCAGACTTTACTCAAAGATCCCAGTTAAACATACTATATGCGGCAGGCTGGGATATATCAAGCCACACATACTCGCACATAGCCCTCACAACAGCGAATAATACAACATTAAATTATGAGTTGAATGCAAGCAGGGACTGGTTGAATGCAAATGGATATCCAAGAGGTGCGATGTTTTTGGCATATCCGTATGGAGACCATAACTCTAATGTAATAACAGCGTTAAAAGCCAATGGGTATGTTGCGGCAAGAACAATTGACCCTTCAACTTCAAACAATACGCACTATAATTTGAGTAGTCCGGATTTATATACCCTTAAAAGTTATGAAGTTATAGGTGGACAGGACAATGATGCTACAATTATAAATCAAATCAATAATACAATTGCGACCAATGGATTATTAATATTAGCTTTCCACAAAATAGTAGATAATCTTTCTGCAAATGCTACAAATGCAGAAACAGAATTCACGACATCAGATTTTCAGAAGGTCAGCAATTATCTAAAGAGTAAAAATGTTGATGTACGTACACTATCGGATTATTTTGGGGTAAAGCCAATAATCACTAATCCTCCGGTTGCTACCAGTGTTCCGGCAGCACCAAAAAGTTCTAGGTCCGACTATATTATTGAAAGAGTATATTACATACCCCCTGGAGCACAACCAACAGAGGTTGCCACGCCAAAACCTGCTGAGACACCGGATTTTAATACCCAAATTAGCAGTGGCGGCTGGGTAGCAGTACATGATCAGGAGAATGTTACGAAAGAACCGGAAAAAAGTATTTTTGAGAAAATTGTAGAATTTCTCAGTAGATTCAGTAGTTTCTATGCTTGACGAAGGTATAATTTCCAAATAACAAGAATACGATAGCAAGATATAAGTATAATGATGATCATACAACCTATTAAGGGCAGGTTGAATAACTTTTTTCCATAACACTCCCACACAATCAACCTGTCCATGATATTTCAGGAATAAGGATTTATATACTTTAAACACAGAAAATGTATACCATGGCAATGTCTAAAAAGATTATGGAAAGAAAAGAACGTGATCGCAAGGAAAAAATAATGGAACTTGAAAAATTGGCAGCATCCGGCAGCGGTGAAGCCAAGAAGAAACTTGCCAAAGAAAAAAGGAAATTAAAATAATCTTATATCAAAATATCCGGCGGAGCGCCGCACAATTTTACAAGCGCTTCAGCCTCGATAAAGTGGAGGCTGGCAGGAATCAAGAGTGTATGCAGCGGACTTCCGAAATCATATTCTTTTATTTTTTCAAGATAATCCGAATGAACTGTGGGCGATGGGGAACCGGCGCGTGCAATACCAATTGCAAGAGCATTTACAAGCACACCTTCACCCCGTCTTTCTTCCATTTCCAGAAGAAGGGAAACAGCTTTTCTAATATCCATAAAGCCTTTTTCGCGGTCAATATCAAGAAAAACAATAGTATGCAGATCATTTTTCCGGTTCATTTTTATTGTATCATACGGAGCTTCGGATATGATCGTCTTTTCATTCCTGGTATAAGGGAACGGGATTGTGGTGGATTTCCCGAACCTGTAATTTTGAAGCCCGCTTAATCCCGAAACAGCCGAATAGATCGATGGAGCATGGATGATCGCAGATTCGATGCCCATATCTTTTGCACGTAAGCGAAGATCAATATGCGTGGTCGCAACCATAGCATCGCCCCCGCTCAGGAATACCACATTTTCATTGATTGCCCGTGATAGCCAGACAGGTTCCAGCTCAACTTCCTCCCGTGAAAGTATGATCAATTTCTTTCCATAGAATTTTTCAATTTTTTCTATGGAAGTACCGATAAGATTGGATGTATAAAATTCAGCATAGATTGCATCAGCGTTTTTTACAGATTCCAATCCTTTTACTGTTATATCTTTTTCATCATAAAGCCCAAGTCCGATAAATGTAAGCATAATTCTATTATATAGAATCTATCATTTGTAAGTCTTACCATAGAAAACTATAAAAATTAAGTATGCTTTATTAAAGCGATGGAAATAGGTCAAAATCTAAACGGTATAGGTCTCACAATAGGAAGCATCCTGGGATATATTGCCATCCTGGCTGGAATCATAATGACTATTTTGCTGCTTGAAACAGTTTTTCTGGCGAAATAATTTAAACGATATTCCTCGTGAAACCAGAAATGATGGAATCCCTGTGTATCAGGGTACCAAAAACCGAAGGTGAATTGTCAAGGAAGAAATTAATCGAGCTTTGTCTCCTTGATAATAACTTAAAAATTAAACCAGATGGACGATACTTATTAATTCCGGTTTTAAAGCCTGTCGAGGGATTGGGGGTATCGGGAAAAGATATATTTGAAATTGCACAGTATGAAAATCCCTTAACTCAAGTTCCTGGCGCTTATGAGTTAATAGGGAATATTGCTATTATTGACCAGCATGAAAAAAATGCGCCGGAAATTGCAAAAGTCCTTTTGCATCATAAGAATATAAAAACAATATTCCAGGCAACAAGTGCGGTTTGTGGAGAATACCGGACACGCGAGCTTTTATTTATCGCAGGCGAGCAAAAAACTGAGACCATATACAGGGAAAACGGATGCAGATACCTTCTTGATGTTACACAGGTGTACTTTACGCCGCGATTGTCAACTGAAAGGATAAGGATAAGAGACCAGGTAAAAAATGGCGATAAAGTTGTTGATATGTTCGCAGGTATCGGGCCTTTTAGCATCCCTATTGCAAAAAAATTTCCCGACGCGCAGGTGATATCTGTTGATAAGAATCCTGTGGCAATTAAATACCTCAGGGAAAATATCCGGCTCAATAAGATTAAGAATATCGAGATAAGGGAAGGCGATGCAAGGGAAGAAGCCAAAGGAATTTCGGATGCGGATCACGTTATTATGAACCTTCCGCACAGCGGATTAGAGTTCATTGATAGCGCTTTTGGGGTAATTAAAAAAGGCGGGATAATACATTTTTATGCAATTTCACACAAAGATGATTTATTTGAAGGCCTGATCAATGAGATTGAAGCTTATGCGAGGAAATCAGGTCTTCGGGTATGTCCCATTGACCGCAGAATCGTAAGACCTTATGCGCCATACCAGTATAATGTTTGCATTGATTTTAAGGTAATTTCATAATCTATGAAGCATGAAATCATTGTGCGATAAATCTTCTCCACAATATCAGGGTCAAGATCATGCTCAACTGCAATGCCCCTCACTTTTGATATTACTTCTTCCACACGTGAGGGAGCTTTCACATCCTGCGCCGTTTTCTTGAATTTTGCAGCCTGCGCCACGTAGCGGCTTCTTTGCGATATCAGTTCAACTATTTCCCGGTCGATCCTGTTAATGTTTTCACGTACTTCTTCGATGCTTTTACATTCTGACAAACTCATTTCTCCTTTGTGCATAAATAAACAGCAATAAGACCTTCCGAATATTGTTTCTCATGTATTGTAAAGCCAGCCCGCAGAAGCAGTGCTTCCATGATCCAGCCAAGTGTTGAATATTCATCCCTGATCCCGGTTTCCAGATCATTTGCAATCTGCATCCCTCCGGCTTTCCTGATTATTTCAATTAGATTATTAAAAAAAGCCTCATGGGTATTTTCATCAAAAGAGTAAACAGTATCTTTCAAGAAAAATTTCCCGCCGTTTTTTAGAATTCCAAAAACACGTTTCAGGGCTATCAATTTCCAGAAATCAGGAAGATGGTGGAGCGCCAGTTGTGAAACGACTGCATCGGCTGGCGCTCCTGAATGTTCATAAGTCAGAAATCCTGCATTTAGAAGTTCAATATTTTTTATTCCATTCATATCAGCCTTTTTTTGAGCAAATTCAAGCATCCGGGGAGAAACATCTACAGCAAATACTTTTTTGCAGTGCTTTGCAGCATCAATTGCAAAATTTCCCGTACCTGTACCGAATTCAATAAGAGTCTGGTCATTAGTGAGATTAAGAGCCTTGATAATTTCTTCATTCTCTTTTTTTATGTCTCTCAACTTTCCCATTTGCGAATCATATATCTCAACCTGGGCAGGATCATTGTAGTCAGTACCTACCTGCTTCATTTCATTGTATTGCCAGCCTGGATATGATTTCATATTTCCTTCTTAAAACCGGTTAAATCCTTTTTATTTACACTGTTATTTTCTTTTTATTATCATCATCTCATTAGCATTTTTCATAAATTCATAACCAACTCTCTTTATTGATATCTTCAAATTCCTGAAACCCTGATCACGCACAAGAAGTTCAATATATCCTGATCTGATTCCTTTAAAATTTACGACCGGAAAAATACGAATTTCCCTGGAACTTACTCTTAAAAGTTCCTGTATTGTTTTCTTGTGGAAATCATAATCCAGTTTGTCTTCATAAAGAAATAATAAATGGGATACAAGAGACACAGTAAATTGTTCATCCCTGAAATCCGTTATGGGATATTCGACTGGTTTATATCTTTTTATCCCATATTTCTTGAAATCTTCCAGGAATGATCTGTATGCTTTTTCCCTGTTGGCTTTTAATGATTGGATATCCTTGAAAAAATCCCATAAATAAATATCGGCGATAGCTGGCATCTGCTGCATAACTGAGTCAAGGTCCTGTTCACATTTAGTCTCGATTTCATCCGGGTGAAGGCAATATATTTTATCAGAAGCAGTTACATTGAATCCTTTTGCATTTGCTTCTGCGCAGAAAGAACTTACACCTGATGCTGCATCAAGGAAGATTTCATTTTTCAGCAATTCATTATCAAGATTGAACATCTTATAATATTCATCAAATGTCCGTCCTATAAGGACGACTGTTTTCACATCCATATGTTTATTCATCGAATTCTCCCCTTGCGATCATCTGCACCTTTCCACCCACGAATACCTCTATTTTCCCGGCCTGTTCTTCTCCTCTCAAATAGAGCAATGATGGCCTTCCTATTTCATATCCTTGCTCAACCCGAATATCGATTTTCCTGCTTTTAAAATAATCGTATTTCACAAGGTATCCGGCAAGGCAGCCATTTGCGCTTCCTGTTGCAGGGTCTTCGGGTACACCATAATATTGCGCAAAAACCCTGACATTAATGTCATTTTCCACCTTTATCGTTTCAGGGCAGAAAACCAGAAGCGCTTTTGCATCGGAATCTCTTATTAATCCAGAGTATTTTTCCATGTCGATCCTGCTCTTTTTCACAGCCTCCAGAGTCTTAAGGGGAACTATGATGACTGGTAATCCTGTGGAAACTTCCTGTATCGGATATATGTGGTCAATATCTGAAGCATCGACATTCAAAACGCTTGAGATTTTATCTTGATTAAAAACCATACCAAATGTCGGAGGCATCTGTTTCATCCATAAAACTCCTCTTGCATCATTGAGATTGACCGGGATCTGTCCGATCTTCAAATTAAGAATTACGGTTTCGACGGGTTTCCTGATAATCTTGCTTTGTATTACATAAGCAGTCCCCAGTGTTGGGTGACCAGCAAAGGGAACCTCCTCTTTCGGGGTAAAAATTCGAACATCATACCCGCCATTTCTTTTTTTATCTGACAGAATAAAAGTAGTTTCGGAAAAATTGATCTCCCTGGCAATTTGCTGCATCCTGGTATCCGAAAGTCTATCTGCATTTTTCACAACCGCAAGCTGATTGCCTGCGAATTTCTCTTCTGCAAATACATCCAATATATAGAAGGTAAGATTTCCCATTTTTTTGATATGACAGCTACTTTATCACAGCGCCCTTATCCGCCGATCCCACCATTTTCTGGTAGCGTGCAAGATAGCCTTTTGTGACTTTTGGCGCGGGTGGTTTCCATGATCTTTGCCTTTGTTCAAACTCTTCTTTTGAGATATTAAGGTTCAACATACGCCCCGGTATGTCTATTTCGATTGTATCTCCTTCCCGCACATGTGCTATTGGGCCTCCTACTGCTGCTTCGGGTGACACATGGCCAATACATGGCCCCCGCGTTCCGCCGGAGAACCGGCCATCAGTAATGAGAGCCACAGAATCAATAAGTCCCATGCCAGCTATTGCTGCTGTCGGGGAAAGCATCTCTCGCATTCCCGGACCCCCTTTTGGTCCCTCATACCTGATCACAAGACAATCACCTGGTTTGATCTTCTTTGCCATTATGGCTGCCATTGCCTCTTCTTCACTCTCAAAAACACGGGCAGGTCCTGAATGTTTTAACATCTTCTGGCTGACTGCTGTCTGTTTTATTACAGAGCCGTCCGGAGCAAGGCTTCCCTTCAATACAGCGATCCCGCCTTCTGCATGTACGGGGGAATCAAGGCTTGCAATGATCTCCCTGTTTGCGCGCGGATTTATGATACTGTATTCTTTCAGGTTCTCATCGAGATTTTTTCCAGTAACTGTCAACGTATCCAGATAAAGTTTTGATTGCAGGCGTTCCTGTATTGCAGGAACTCCTCCCGCGCGTTCAAAGTCGATCAGATACCGGTTACCTCCTGGCCGCAGGTTGATCAGGTGTGGTGTCTCCTTGCTGATCTCATCGAATATAGAAAGCGGGAGGGTAAGGCCGTATTCAAGGGCTATTGCTGGTAAATGCAACGCAGTATTTGTGCTCCCCCCGATTGCCATATCAATGCGTATTGCATTGTTAAGGGACTCCTGAGTCACTATGGATCGTGCTGTTATTCCTTTTTCAACAAGTTCAAGTATTTTCATACCTGACTGCTTTGCGATCCTTATTTTTTTTGCATCCACTGCATGCGCTGTCCCGCATCCGGGAAGACTCAGGCCAAGCGCTTCAGTCACACAGGCCATGGTATTTGCAGTGAACAATCCTGCACATGAACCCGCTCCGCAGCAGGAACAATCCTCAAGGATCTTCAATTCCCGGTCTGATATCTTATTATTCTGGCGCGCTCCCACTGCCTCAAAAAGTGATATTACATCGCGGGGTTCATCACCAACGATGCCTGGCATCATAGGCCCGCCTGTTACAACTATAGTGGGTATATCGATACGCCCGGCAGCCATGAGATGTCCGGGGACGATCTTATCGCATGTTGGTATCATGACCATTCCGTCGAACTGGTGCGCTTCCACCATCATTTCGATGCTGTCTGCTATTATTTCCCTGCTCGGAAGGGAGTTCTTCATACCTGTATGCCCCATTGCTATGCCGTCGCATACCCCGATTGTGTTAAATTCAAATGGAACGCCGCCAGCCATCCGGATTCCGGCTTTTACCGCCTGCGCAAGCTTATCAAGATGAATATGACCTGGTATAACTTCATTCCAGGAATTTACAACCCCGATAAAAGGCAAAGACATTTCTTCGTCTGTCAGCCCTACAGCTTTTAATAAAGACCTGTGGGGGGCACGCTCAAGTCCTTTTTTGATATTATCGCTTCTCATGATACCCGTTCGTAGATGAGTTCAAATATTTTAAATATACCGCTGGTAAAAAAATCGCCAGCCAAAAAAAGAATCCGGCAAAAATATTGCCGGATCTATGTCTTTAGTACCCTTTTGTCTAAATTGCAGGATATCACAGGATCTGGTCTATTATTGAACCCCTGTTCCTGCTATTGTTCCTGGTAGCTGCTACAGCCACTTTGATTTTCTCTTCGACCGAAGAAGCGCTGTTTCTCACTGGCATGCTGTCTCCCTTTGGTCCCATGATCTGGGCTGAGTGGATACCTGTCATGATCGCCATGCAGCGTACCTTGCCCTCGTACTCCTTCTTTACTCTTGCGCCCCAGATAACGTTTGCATGGGAGTCAAGCTCATAAGTCAGTGATGAAGCAATCTGTTCTGCCTCGTGGAGAGACATATCAGTCCCACCGGTTATGTGGAGCAGGCATCCGGTTGCGCCCTTCGTATCCACATCAAGCAGCGGGTGGTTTAAAGCAGCTCTTACAACTTCTTTTGCCTTATCCTGTCCTTTTGCCTCGCCGACAAGCATTACTGCAAGTCCTCCGCCCTTCATTATAGCCCTGACATCTGCGTAGTCAAGATTTATCAATGATGGCTGGGTAATGGTTTCTGTAATACCTTTCACAGTCTCTGATATCAACTGGTCCATTACTGAAAATGCCTGGTCTATTGGCAGGTTCGGGACGTAATCCAGCAGTCTGTTATTATCAAGGACTATTACTGTGTCTGCTGCTTTTCTCAGTTCATCCAGGCCTTCCTCAGCTTTGAACATCCTTGAGCGCTCTACCTTGAACGGGCTTGTGACCATTCCAATTACAATTGCGCCCTGGTCTTTTGCTACCTGTGCAACTACCGGTGCAACGCCTGTTCCTGTTCCTCCGCCCATTCCTGCTGTTACAAATACCAGATTTGCATCCTTTAGTACATCTTCAAGTGTTCCCCTTGCAAGTTCTGCTGCTCTTCTTCCAACTTCCGGGAACCCGCCTGCGCCCAATCCCCTTGTTATTGATTTGCCGATCAGGATTTTTTTATCTGACTGGATTATATCCAGGTGGATCTTATCTGTGTTTATTGCGATAGTATCTGCGCCTGCAACGCCGATATTATAAAGACGATTTACTGTATTATTACCGCCCCCACCGCATCCGACTACTACGATCTTTGGTGTTCCAAATTCATCTATTTCTTCAGACGAGCCGCATGCTGCCTGCTTGAAATTCGTTTCCTTTTCTTTGAATTTTAATGCGTCCTGTACAAATGATTCCATATTCATCCCCTCAGATGATTTTTTGTATTCCTTCTATTATTCCTTCTATTGTTCCTCTTTTAAGAGCAAGAATGACTCTGCATTCTTTGACTGCTCTTTTGCTTTATCGAACAATTGCATCCTGCCAACCAATTTTTCACTTCGCTGATCGATTAGGTCTCTTATAGCCGTCCTGATTGCTTCGCTAGCGGACGGAAATTCACCATACTCAACTAACATGTCGATCATTTTTAATTGCTGTTCCGGGAGCCTTAGTGTTACTCTTTGCATATTTTGGTAACTCCCTGTGGGAGGAATGATAAACCCTGAGATTTTTCACGTTTTTATCTTTTTTAGACGGGTTCATCAGAGTGCATACATGTGTACGCCTTTTGTACGCCACTTGTATGACATTTGTCTGACACTTTGTCTGACGCAAAGATATATAAAAGTATCGATATGATGTTGTCATAATAATCATAGAATGATGATTTCAGTTCGATATACACAAACTCAAGATTTGAATGTAATTTTGAGCATTTTACTTTTAATCAGCTTGAACTGTCCCAATTATTAAAAGAAATTCATGAGAAATCATGCAGCCTGCTTTTTGAATTTTTTAAAAATAAAAACATAAAGGTTACATTTTTATAACTGTAAAAAGTATTAGGTTAAAACGTGATAGAAAAAACCATTGCAGGATTGAAAGTAGGGGACAATCAACCTGTAAGGATAATGGGAGTAATTAACCTCAGCAAAGAATCATTTTACAGGAATTCCGTGGTTTCACCCGTTCATGTGCGCGATGCTGCCCTAAAAATGATAGATGAAGGCGCAGATATTATCGATATTGGCGCACGTTCAACCTGGCCTCTTGCTGCCAGAATATCAAAAGATGAAGAACGCTCGCGCCTGATACCTGCTGTTCGTGCGCTTGCGGATATCCCGGTACCGGTTAGTGTGGATACGATGTTTTCAGGCCTTGCAGAAGAAGCACTTTTAACAGGCGCAAAAATAATAAACGATGTGAGCGGCTTCACGGCTGATGAAAAAATGATGGACGTTGCTGGAAAATACGCCTGCCCTGTGATATTAATGGCAAGCAATAATATTCCGGGTGACCCAGTGGGAATGGATGCGATAATGGAGTCACTGGAAAGAATAATTGAACGGGCGCAACATCGTGGGATTTCACCGGATTCAATTATCAT
This sequence comes from Candidatus Methanoperedens sp., assembly GCA_012026795.1. NCBI lineage: Archaea > Methanobacteriati > Methanobacteriota > Methanomicrobia > Methanosarcinales > Candidatus Methanoperedentaceae > Candidatus Methanoperedens > Candidatus Methanoperedens sp. The sequence goes on along the minus strand of VEPM01000030.1, from coordinate 33,398 downwards.
TGACCCGGCTATTGGAAAATGGACTCCTGAAAAACTCCCGGTATATGATTATGAAATAATTGATAATCTCAAAAGACTCAGGATTTTTAATAAACCCATATTAGCAGCAATATCCAGAAAATCATTCATCGGGGAAACATTGAACAAACCTGCAACAGAGAGGCTTTATGGAAGCCTTGCAGCAACTGCAATCGCAGTAAGAAACGGGGCGCACATAATACGGACTCATGATGTAGCGCCAACTGTAGATGCGGTCAGGGTTGCTCAGGCTGCAAGATCAAGGATTCCTGAAGCCAGATCAGGAAGTATTGAAGCGGAATTGCTTGAAATTAAAAATATTGACGATTGCCAGAAAGCGATGTTATCAATAGGCGCGACCTCAACCGGAAGTCATGTAATGAAGAAAAAGACATTGATCCTGAACATTTTGATAAATAATATAAGCACAACAGAAGCATTAATAATCAAGCAGGAGATGCTGGCAAGAGGAGGAGATGCAGCCCTTCCGCGAGAGGCTGTTTCTCATGAAACCCAGAAGGTGAGCCTCATTATTTCAGGAACCCAGCTCCAGGTTGAGCGTCTTATAAGTAAAATACGCCACCAAGTAAGAGAACTTCCCACAATTGCAGATATGCTGACAGAATTGATGAATAAGAATAAAGATACTGTTTTCAGGTATTCAAGATAAGAATGATAATTTCAAGGCAAAAAGAATTCAATAATATCCTGCAGATGCTGGGTGAGATAGACATATTCATAATCGGCTGCGGTAAATGCGCGAAAAAACAGCGCGCTGGCGGGGAACCTGAAGTGCTGGAAATGAAAAAAAAACTTGAAGATGCAGGAAAAAACATCACGGGATGGACGGTTTTAAGTTCGGCTTGCAGCATCACTTCATGGGCCGATGTATTGTCACAGAATCCGGGTATCAATAAGGCTGATGCACTTCTTGTAATGTCATGCGGGGGAGGCGTTTCTGTGATCTCAGGATTTGCGGGAAAGCAGGTTTATCCTGCTCTTGATACAGAATCCCTCGGAGGAGTATGCTGTAATGAAGTGGTGACAGAACAATGCGGCATGTGCGGGGATTGCACAATCTGGTTATACGGTGGAATATGTCCTGTTATCCGGTGTGCAAAAAGTCTTTTAAATGGGCCATGCGGCGGCGCAGTTCAGGGAAAATGCGAAGTGGATGAACGCTTATGCGCCTGGGATAAGATATTTGAAAGGCTAAAAGAGCTCGGGAAACTTGAAAACATTGAAAATATCCATGAACCAAAAGACCACTTGAAAACCAGGGTGAAAAAAGCTTGAACTTCATTTCAAAATTACGATCGGGAAAATTCATAATCACAGCAGAGATCAGCCCTCCGAAAGGGACAGATACATCACGGATGTTGAGGGATGCTGCGTTATTAAAAGATATAGCTGATGCTGTAAATGTGACTGATAACCAGAGGGCTGTAATGAGAATGAGTCCTATTGCAGCATGCAGTATCCTCCAGGGAAAAGGTTTTGAAACAATTATGCACATCACTTGCAGGGACAGGAACAGGCTTGCGCTCCAGTCTGAGCTTGTCGGTGCTTCGGCTCTTGGAATTGGAAATGTACTCGTGATGTCAGGAGATCATCCTTCAAAAGGCGACCATGTGGGAGCAAAACCTGTTTACGATCTTGATTCTGTGCAGCTTCTTGGAATGATACGGGAACTTAACAGGGGAGTTGATCTTTCAGGAAATAAACTGGATGGAAGGACGGATTTCTGCGTGGGTGCCGTAACAAATACTGAATTAAATGAAGCAGGGCTTATTAAGCTTAAGAAAAAAATAAAAATGGGAGTAAATTTCCTGCAAACACAGGCCGTATTTGATGTAGAAAAATTTTCTGGATTTATGGAAAGAGCCGACGAAATAAGGTCAACACAATCAAAACAAATAAAGATAATAGCCGGGATAATACCGTTACGATCAGAAAGAAGCGCGCTTTTTCTCAACAAGGTTCCCGGTATAAGAGTTCCTGATGATATGATCAAACAGATAAAAGATGCAAAAGATCCTGAAGTTGAAGGCATGAGAATTACTGCCGAAATAATAAAAAAATTACGAACAATGTGTGACGGTATCCATATAATGCCTGTCGGAAACCACGAAAATACGAAAAAGTTGCTCGAAATGGCGGATTTAATATGAAAACCCAGCTTGAACATGCAAGGGAACAAACAGCAACAAAACAAATGGAAGCGGTCGCAAGGACTGAAAATATCGATATCGATACCCTGATTTCGCGTATTTCAGAGGGAAGTATCGTAATAATGACCAGGGGAAATTATAGGGGAAATAATAAAAATACTAAAGAAAATGTATCCGTTGGCATCGGTAAGGGCCTGTCAACAAAAGTCAATGTGAATTTAGGCACATCTACCTTAAAGATCGATCCCGATGAAGAGGTGAAAAAAGCCCGCATTGCCCAGATGTATGGAGCTGACACGATAACTGATCTTTCCATGGGCGGGAATATCTCCATGATTCGAAAGCTGGTGATGGAGAATACAACTCTTCCCATAACAACTGTCCCGATTTACCAGGCAGCGGCAGAAAAAGGTATCGGGAACATTAATTGTGATGATTTCATCAAGAACTTAAAACAGCAGGCTGATGAAGGTATCAGTTCTTTTGTGCTTCACTGCATCGATAGAAAGACACTTGATATTATGAAAAAAGGAAAACGCATAATGGGTGTTGTATCAAAAGGCGGATCAATAACAAGCGCCTATATGATGCTTAATGGTTGTGAAAATCCTTTTATTTCGAATTTTGAGGAGGTCCTGGAAATCCTCAGGGAACATGATATTGTGCTCTCGCTTGGGAATACCATGCGAAGCGGATGCATACATGATAAAAGGGATAAAGCGCAGATTGCAGAGATAAAACAGAATGTAAAACTTGCAAAAACTGCAAATGAGGCTGGTGTCCAGGTAATAATAGAAGGAATGGGCGGACACGTCCGCGCTGACATGATAGCCGGGTATGTCAGGTTCCATAAAAAACAATCCTGCCATCCTCTTTTTGTTGCGGGGCCGCTTCCTGCTGATGTTGCAGTCGGGTATGACCATATTGCAGGAAGCGTTGGCGCGAGCTTGGCAAGCGGGGCGGGCGCTGATTACCTGTGTTATATAACTCCATCCGAACACCTGGGTCTTCCAGGCCCTGAACAGGTCCGGGAAGGTCTCATTGCTTTTAAGATAGCAGCGCATATCGGTGACTCAATAAAATACGGGCCTGATGAAAGGGACAGGAACCTTGCAGGAAAAAGGGCTATGCTTGACTGGGAGGGACAGATGAAATATGCTATTGATAGCGACAGGGCAAGGGAATTGGCGCCTTCCGAAGGCCCCTGCACAATGTGCGGGGATTTTTGTGCTATAAAAATTATGAAGGAGTTCAGCAGTATTAACTGTATAAAAACCTATTTCACCGCAAAGAACGCAAAGGACGCAAAGAATGGACGAGAATGAATTATCAAATAAGATAGGGGGAGCAGCGATAGAAGTACATAGGACATTGGGGCCCGGGTTGCTGGAATCAACATATGAGGAATGTCTTTGCCATGAATTATTACTTAATGAATTACTCGAATATCAAATAACGCAAATCTTAGCTACCACAATCTTTGCGCTCTTTGCGTTCTTTGCGGTGATATTTCAATTCTACCCAAACAGGCCAGAGTCATATAATACTATGAGGTTAACAACATGCAATTAATCGGAATAAAAACACCTCTCATAGTACCTGGCGATGATATCGCAGAAGTGCTCAGCAATGCCATGAAAACCACAAGCATAACCCCGCAGGAAAATGATATTCTTGTTCTTGCCGAATCGGCTGTAGCAACCGCAGAAGGTCGGGTTGTGAAGTTAGATACGGTAAAACCCTCTGAAAAAGCCATTGAACTTTCAGAGATCTATCAAAATGACCCGCGGAAAATGGAGCTGATCATAAGGGAATCTGATGAGATCCTTGGGGGGATTCCTGGTGTGGTTGTGACCATTACAAAAGGTGTACTCTCCCCAAGTGCGGGGATCGATAATTCAAATGCTCCCGAAGGCTATGTGGTGCTGCTTCCGGCCGATCCAAGGAAGAGCGCAATCGGGATACGCAGGAAGCTTATGAAAAAATACAATTGCAATATCGCAGTAATTGTGGGCGATAGCCGAACGCAGCCCCTGCGTCTTGGATGTGTGGGCATTGCGCTTGGCTGTGCGGGTATAGAGCCAGTCGAGGATATCAGGGGACGCAAAGACTTATTTGGTAAACCGCTTTTAATTACAAGGCGCGCAACTGCGGATAACCTTGTTTCTGCAGCGCAAATAATCATGGGTGAGGCCGATGAGAGCACTCCCGCAGTGCTTATCCGGGATGCGCCTGTCGTATTCATAGATGGCAGCCCGGATATCCCGCAGATACCGAGAGAAGAATGTCTTTATTTTGCCTGTTTTGACAAGACCGGAAATAAAGTTCCTAATAAGCCGGGAAATAAATGTAATACCATAAATTTTTAATATCGTGAAACATTTAAGGAAGAAGAAAACATCTAAAAATTGAGGGAATTATGGCATTTGTTCAAACATTAATGAATTCTAAGAAACATATTGATGAAGCTGACCTCGAAATCGATATTGGGAAAAATGTAGCTTTAAGGCCAAGACTTGAGAAAATGCAGTTTTTAGAACCCGGAGTTGAAGCAAATCTTTACAGCATGCTTTATTCCCATGGCCCCGGGAACGGTACAGCACTTTTCATGCCTTTTGACCAGAAAAGCTCCGAGCACGGCCCCGGTCATGAATTCCTGTGGGAAAACGATGACTCAGACGCAGACGAAATAAATTTAAGGGGAAAAGGCTCGGCAGACATGCGGTCTGTTGCAGAACTTGTGAATTGCGGTAATTTTTCAGGATATGTCCTGCATCCTGGCAATGTGAGGCAGTTCAAGCACTTATTCAGGCCTGATATTCCTTTGATATACAAGATCGATGGACACATTTCGCAGCCACAGAGCGCCGGGTTTATGTCAACTGTGGGCACAATTGAAGAAGCACTCAAGTATGGTGCGTCAGCTATCGGCTTGACAATATATCCGGGGGGAGAACACATAAAAGCAGACCTTGAGAGAGCAGCCCAGATCATAAGGAAGGCTCATGATGCAGGTCTTGTTGCTGTGGTCTGGGCCTATGCGAGGGGGCCGGGGTTAGATGAGAAAACCAGATTCAAGGACAAAGAAGGTGAATTCCAGGGTGTGACGCAGGCTGACAGCCTGTACTGGACACATTATGCTGTTTCGATAGCCTCAGGATTACTGGGAGCAGATATTGTCAAGACCAAATATCCGGCAAAGGTAAAGCCTGACAACCGGAGAGCATACGATTCGCATATAGAGGGTCTTGCAAAAAAGAACTCAAGTATGATCGCTTACAAATACCTTGAACCCAAAAACGCAGAAACCACATTGACAGCAGACCAGGAAATATTCAGGGCAAGCATTGTTGTGCAGGCCGCTCCTCATTCTATTGTTATTTTTTCAGGCGGGCCTAAACTGCCGGGTAATCCCACAGAGAGTCTTGTAAAACAAACGGAAATTGTCATGAAAGCAGGTGCAGAAGGCGGCATATATGGGAGAAACATCTGGGGTTTGCCTGTTAAAGACGGATTAGAAGCCGCCCGTGCGGTGAATGACCTTATCAGAAAAACGGAATTCCACAGGAAACTGACACAGGTAAGGTTTGCAGGATACGAATAATTAAAAAAATGAACCGCAGATAAACGCAATACCTGCGGTTCAAATGCGGTTTTTATTCGTTACCTTTGCGCTTTTTCAAGGTCTTGTGCGGTTCCGATAAGTATCTTCTTGAAGCCTTCGATCATAACCGCAAGATCCCCGATCTCATCATCGGACTGTGCTTTGATTTCTGCTGTAAAATCTCCTCCTGCGACCTTTGTGGTAGCATCCACTATGTTATCAAGAGGCTTGAGAATGTACTTATTCACAAGAATTACAACTATTAAGCTCACTAATATGGCTGAGATGATGGATACGATAAGCACAAACGATGTGCTTTCTCTTGCCGCATTCTCAAGAATTGAAACATCCTTCACGACAACGATCGTTCCGACTACTTTTCCACCTGCATCCAGCAATGGGAAGCCACCTATAATGTAAGTGGAAGATCCAGCCTGGTATTTGTCGAATATGTCCCCGTCAGCAGGGGTTTGTGCCAGTTTGTCTTCGCTGTTGGCGGCAAAAGTCGCTATCGATTCGGTTGTTGTATCTATGACTACATAATCTTTAAGATCATCATAGTTATCTTTCAATCCCTTTCCTTCCCTGAGCGATTTCCAGTCTTCACGCTTTATAAATTCTTTCTTAATGAAAATACCGAATTCATTTCCTGTTTGCTTTTTCATATCTTTAAGGAAATGGTCGATTTCTTCACCCAGTTCCAGGTATCCAATGAGATCCGGACCATTATAATACGGGTGCACTACCCTTAATGCAAATGCGGTCTTACCCAGCTCAAGTCCTGTTCCGTATCCTTTCGACTCTACTGATTTCTCATAGGTTTTTCGTGTTATCTTATCACCGAATTGTGCCGGGCTATGAAGCCTGAGGAAATTTGTACCATTCGGATAATGGAAATAAAAGTGCGTTATCCCGAAATCCTGTCTTAACTGGCTGAATATGGGCTGTCCATAATTGCTCAGGTCAGTCCGGTTGCCTTTTAAGTATATTTCTTTTAATTCCTTATTACTGAGAAAAGCCTGCAATGTGCTTGATAACACCTTAATGTCATTATTTTCAAGGTTGTAAAACATTTCTTTTGAAGTTTTTATTGAATCATCGCTTACAGCGTGCAGGTTCCTTTCCTCGGCATTAACGAAGGTATAATAAAATATACCCGTGAGGAGCGCGATACCTATTACAATTATTGGAAGCAGTTTGAATTTTACACTTATTCTCATAATTTAACTCCTAAATGCTTACCCCGAGTATTTCTGAGGCTGCACTCTTTATTTTCTGTATCTTTTCAGGATCATCCGGTGTTTTTTCATTAAAAGCCATCAAAATGCCTGATTTCAAGCCTATCTTTCCCCTGGTGGGAAGTTTGTCTAAACCCTTTTGCGTTATTATTTCATCAATTTTTTTAGATATTTCAAATAATTGACCCATTACTTTCCTCCTGAAATATAATATATCTCAAATGGATTAACCAGAAAAGTGGTGAACAACCTTTTATATTTGTGTGTGATCAACGTGTGACGCTTAATTCACGCGCTATTTATTATTCAATTAAAAACAGGATTAAATTCCTGAAATTATTAACAAAAAACAAAAAATGGTTTAAAATTAATAACCATTTTTGGAATAAAACCGCATTCCAAAGTGCTCACACTGGCCGGCTTCGCAATCCTCCTCTTGCCGCTTTTCACAATGCGAAAGAGTTAGAAGTCTTATAGCCATATCATGTTTCTGGCAGTATGGTGAAACTATCATTTTATTCCTCCTGTTATGTAAACGATTATTCAAACCGTTACCAATATGTAATTAATTCCCAAGGTATATATTATTAACCCTTAATTATATAATTCTAATTATCATTATCATCATAGGATACCGATTGAATAAAAACGATATGCATTACCAGCTTTTCCCGAATTTTTCCCGGAAAATAAGTTGATCGAGTTCTTTCCTCTCCGAAAGCCTTTTCTTATCAACAGGATGCCCCAGGGCAACTACGGCCATTAATTCGAATGAATCCGGAGCTCCAAGGACTTTATTGACTTTTTCCTTATTCTCCAGTATTTCGCCGAGCCATACACCCCCAAGTCCCAGGGAATGGATGGCAAGAAGCATGTTCTGGATACATGCGCCTATTGATTGTACATCTTTTACATAATGGTACATGTGGTCTTTGTCCAGGAAAACAACTATCAAAACGGGTGCTTTTTTAATAGTAGGGCCATATTTGGTAAGATTTGATAATGCTACCTTTGTTCCGGAATCGCGTACTATGATAAACCGCCATGCCTGGTTATTCAAACCCGACGGCGCCCATCTTCCGGCCTCCAGGATTTGCGTGATTATCCCATCACTCACATTTTCATCAGTAAATCCACGTACGCTGCGTCTTGATTTTATTGTTTCTATCGTGTCCATTTTATCACCCATACATCAAAGGATCAGGAGGTGCCATCTTCAACATCGGAATAAGATTTTCAACTGAGATCGGGAAAACTGCTGCAGTTTTTTCTCCGCATACCGGACATTTCCTTGATAAATTAAGCGGCGTTACCCGGATCGTTTCTTCATATATAGATTCGGAAATATATGTACTGACAGTCTGGATGGTCTGTCCGATATCAAATTCCCCGCCTGAAAGAAAATCATAGTAAGTAATTTTTTCTGAAAATCCACACTTGCATTTAAGCTCGATTTTATTTTTCAGGAACATGTTGTTCCTGTTTTTTTGTAATAATGAAATAATCGTATCTTTCATTGATTCTTAGATTCATTTCCATGTACTAAATTATTTCGTAGCGCTCTAATTTCAATGCTGCCCATTTTTATTGAGCAGCTAAAATAATTTGAATCCAAGAACGATTAAGAAGAGAATAAGAAGAGGCTGATGAATTAAATAAACAGTTAATGAATGTTTACCCAAAAATTTAAATATATTTGAAAAATTGCTATTAAATTTAATTTTTTGCATTTTCGCAGCGATATATTTCCCGTAATAAATGCCAAGTAAAACCACGCCCAGCCATGGTATCATAGGAAAATAATCGAATGTGGAAAAGCTTTCAGGAATAAAACCAAGCCAGAAGAGGTATGAAAAACCGAACGTTTGTTGCTGCAAATAAACACCCGATAGAATAAACAATAGGCCGGCAATCAGATTCAGCTTATTATATTTTATAAATACGGGTATGAGAAAAGAGGTAACAGCAAAGAAATGCAGTATCCCGAAAAATATGGTTTTCCGGGGTACAAAAACATAAGTGAATAAGGTTATTAATATTGCGTAAAAAAGAAGCTTCATTCCCCGTATGAAATACTTCCTGGTTAATTTTTCCTTTTGTTTTTGGTAACTTACATAAGCTGAGACACCTGATACCAAAATAAAAATAGAAGCGATAGAAACAGGAAGGATGTATCGGTATAAATAATTTGACGGTATACTTATCAAATTGAAATAATCCAGAGTGATAGAATAATTAAATAAAACCATAAAAACGATATCGATACCTCTTACAAAATCAATAGCCTGTATTCTATCCTGTTCGAGCAGGGGATTGTTTGACATTTATTTATCCTCTTAGGGGTTTACCAATAATAAGATAGCAGTATTATACCAAAAAGTTAGTATATATGAGGTCAATAATATAGAATAGGAAAGGAACAAAAAAAAGATTAGCTGACGGGGAGGAAAGCTTGCCTTTACTTGAGATCAAAGAAATTACCTACAGGGTGAAAGAAAAAGAGATTTTTTCAGGACTCTCACTTTTAGTTCATCCCGGTGAAGTCCATGCAATTCTTGGAAAAAATGGGACAGGAAAAAGCACTCTTGCTTACTTGATCATGGGATGTGAGGGTTACACCCCCACAACAGGAGATATATTGTTTGATGGAAAAGTCATAAATCACCTGTTGCTGCATGAAAGGGCAAGGCTTGGAATTACTATGGCATGGCAGGAGCCTGTGAGGTTTGAAGGCATTTCTGTAAGGGATTACCTGACCCTGCGGAATAAAGAAATTGACCCATCCGGTTATCTTGAATTGGCAGGATTGAATCCCGGGCTTTACCTTGAAAGGATAATGGACAGTACCCTAAGCGGCGGTGAAAGAAAAAGGATCGAACTGGCATCTGTCGTTGCACTTAGCCCCAGGCTTGTTGTCCTTGATGAGCCTGACTCTGGTATAGACATGCTTTCGATCCAGGACATATTGAATGTCATCACTGAATTTAAGGAACATGGAGCATCAGTGCTTTTGATTACACACAGGGAGGAGATCGCAAATATTGCCGACAGGGCTTCCGAGATATGTAATGGAAGAATAATTTGTTCCGGCTCTCCCCGGAAAGTTACCAGGTATTATAAATCAAGAAAATGTGAAGTATGTATTGGGGAGGAATGTATATATGTCTGAGCTTGATGAATTGATGAAGATATTTGGAGAAGCTGGCGGTGATAAAAGCATCCTGGCAAAAGAAGATACTGCACATCTTGTTGCAAGCGGACACTCGATATTGAGTATGAAGGCAGTTAAAGGTATTGAGGTTGACGCAAAAGAGATCGGATCAGGGATTTCTGTAAAGGTAAAAGTGCTTGAAGGGACTCACCTTTTGAATCCTGTGCATATCTGCTTCGGGGTTCTCCATAAGAGCGGTATTCAAAAAATAAATATGGATGTAAAATTTGAAATGGATTCGCAAGCAAGCTTTATTGCGCATTGCATTTTCCCAAAAGCGGAAAAAGTAAAGCATATCATGGATGCGGTAATTGACATCGGTGAAAATGCAACTATGAGATATTCCGAAGTCCATTATCATGGTATATATGGCGGGATATATGTAAATCCAAAGGCTGTCGTAAAAATCGGAAAAAATGGGAAGTATTTCACGGATTTTTTATTGGTCAGTGGACGTGTTGGGAAGCTTGAGATCGATTATTCGGTTAAAATGAGTGAGAATGCTGTAACTGAAATAACCGCGAGGGTGTTTGGACATGGGGATGATAATATTTCAATAACGGATAAAGTTGCACTTGATGGAGTGAATTCAAAAGGGCTAATAAAGACAAGGGTGGCGATCGAAGATAATGCGCACGCCCAGGTAACAGGTATTACTGAAGGTAATGCCCGGGGCGCAAGAGGACATGTCGACTGCATGGAGATCGTTAAGGACAAAGCTGTGGCAAAAGCTATACCTATTGTGATGGTAACAAACTCACTTGCAAAAGTGACACATGAGGCCGCTATAGGAAGCGTTGATAAGAAACAGCTTGAGACACTCATGGCGCACGGATTGAGTCCTGAGGAAGCGGTTGATACGATCGTAAGGGGAATTTTGAAATAAAAAAATTAACAGTTCAAATCAAATTTTGGTAAAAATGAAAGGAGGTAATCAAAATGGGAAGGATAAATAGTCAATCAAATAATGACAGAATCACCCTGGTACGCATAGGGGATGCAGAGATAGGTCTAATATCTGTTGGTGAGGTATTTGAAAGAATATACCAGGGAAAGAAAAAACCTGATGAGATCGAACGAATTGAACTTGTCAGGGAACTTTCAGATTATAATTTCGTGCCAGACGGGTCATGGAACGAATACGCAGACATTTTGATCAGCGAATATGAAAAGTATTATAATAAAAAGACACTGAGCCATAGGCAGGATTAACAATAAGATACAATCTGCACCTTGCAAAGAAAAGTCCGGACAAGATGCGGATAATCTCGAAAAGCTTATCGTAAGCTGTGTGAAAGTAATGTCACAATATGAAAGAGCTTCTCTCCTGGGACCAGACACTTTTCAAAGATAGTGAGTTATTTGAACTTGACCATATCCCTGAGCATTTTCTTCACAGGGATACACAGCTTTCATCACTCATGCATTGCATCCGGCCTGCCCTGGGCGGAGGACGACCTCTAAACAGTCTCTGTATAGGCGCACCAGGGACAGGAAAAACAACAGCAGTGCAAAAGGTTTTCGAGGAGATCGAAAATCATTCTGAAAAGCTGGTGCCGGTGCTCGTTAATTGCCAGGTTAATTCAACGCGATACGCTGTATTTTCACAGATATTCAAGAAACTCATTGGTTATGCGCCCCCGGCTTCGGGAGCTTCTTTTAAGAAGATATTCGGCGATGTTGCAAAATATATAGTTGAGCATGAAAAAGTGCTCATTGTAGCGCTTGATGATATGAATTACCTGTTCTATGACACAGAGGTCAATGATGTCCTGTACTCGCTTCTGAGGGCTCATGAAACACATCCCGGCGCGCGGATGGGCGTTATTGCGATACTCAGCGACACGGGTGTTCCCCATATACTTGACCCAAAAGTTGAATCTGTATTCCTGCCTGAAGAAGTGAAATTCCCGCCATATTCGATCGATGAGATACGCGATATCCTGTCAAACCGCGTAAAGCTAGGGTTTTACCCGGATGTGCTTGATACAAACGTTCTTGAAAACATAGTACAGCACACTTTCGCACTTGGCGATCTGCGCGTGGGTATTGACCTATTAAAGCGCTCCGGACTCAATTCGGAAAAGCGGGCAAGTAAAACAATTGCCCTGGAAGATGTTGAATCAGCGTATGAGAAATCCAGGCTTGTGCATCTTTCCTATATGATGCGTACTTTGAAAAAAGATGAAAAAATACTCCTTGGATTAATAGCGGATTCTCCCCAATCCAATTCAGGCGACCTTTATGAAAGATTCCACCAGAAGACCTCTCTTGGGTACACGAGTTTTTATGAATTGCTTAACAAGCTTGGCTCTTTCAAGCTTATAGATACTGATTTTACTGGTAAGGGGGCACGCGGGAGAAGCCGCATTGTTACACTTAGGTTCAAACCGGAAGAAGTAAGAGTGAGATTGTAAATAACAGATTTTATATAACTATATCTGCATTTATCTGCATTTATCTGCTGTTTATTATTTCATTGATTATTTAGGATTCCCCGTATGGATTTAAAAAACTATATATATCTTTATTACCACTAATAGTTATTCAAAATTTTAATTTAAAGAGGAGAAAATAAATGACAAATCAGGTACAACCGATACTTCCACTTGCGCCGGTAGAACGAATAATCAGGAAAGCAGGAGCTGACAGGGTGGCAGAGGATGCAGGCGTTGAGCTTGCAAAAGTCCTTGAGGAATATGGCATAGAGATTTCGCGTGAAGCCATAACCCTTGCAAAACATGCAAAGAGAACAACTGTCAAAGAAGAAGATATCAGGCTTGCTGTTGCAAGATTGAAGAAACCGAGCTTTACCACATAAATCTACTTTTTTTCATTTTTTGCTGACAGGATATACTGCTCAGGCACCTTCCCCAGCCATTCCACCCGAACCCTTGTACGCTGGATAAGGCTTCAAACTGCGGGCGGCGCTCGTCATGCCTGGCATCCTTTCAAGTCATCACCGTTCAGCCAGTCTGTGAACGCATAGATGAAATATTCAGAGTTTAATGCCCCAAGAAGACGTATTTTAGCTTTTGGATCTCCCTCTTTTTGGTATAGGTTCTCCAATTCATCTATATATTTTCCTGGATGGAAAAAAATAGTACAGATAAGGAAAACATTGCCGCTATAACACTAAAAAATGGAATTATCATGGCGATTGTTGCTGATTTCTAAAGTGTGATATATGCAGATGGAATAGTTGGTGCATTATTAATAAATGTTGATGATAATGGACAAAATTAGATCTGAAGGCGTAAAGAAAAAATTCAAGCTCAAAGAAGGGCAGAAGGTGAATTCCAACGGCATAGTATCCAATGAAATAGAGGTGTTAAACGGTGTTGACCTGTGTATCAGGAATGGGGAATTTCTCGTTGTTGTTGGGCCCAGCGGGTGTGGGAAGTCCGTTTTGCTTGATATTATAGCCGGATTGACAGGTTCCACCAGCGGAAGTGTCTATCTGGACGATAAAAAGGTCGAAGGAACCAATATCAAGACCGGATATGTATTCCAGCAATATGCGCTTTTTCCCTGGAGAAACGCTCTTTCTAACATAGAATTCGGACTTGAAGCACAAAATGTACCTAAAGAAGAAAGGACAAAGATCGCTAAAAAACTGCTCTCCGTATTCGGGCTATCTGACTTCTGGGACAGGTTTCCCTACCAGCTCTCCGGCGGCATGCAGCAAAGAGTAGCAATAGCAAGGGCGCTTGCGACTAATCCGGAGGTATTATTGATGGATGAACCTTTTGCAGCACTGGATGCCCAGACCCGTGAGATTCTCCAGAATGAGCTCCTAAAAATCTGGGAAGGAACTTGTACAACCGTTATATTTGTAACTCACAGCATTGATGAGGCAATTTTCCTTGCAGACAGGGTCGCTGTATTTACTGCAAGACCAGGAGCCGTAAAACACGTGATAGATATCGATCTTCCAAGACCGAGAGATGTGAATATCAGATCAAGCCCTGAATTTGCAAACAACCGTCATAAAGTCTGGGATTTGCTCAAAGGAGAAGTGATCAAAGCGCAGAAGGATTGGGAGCTTGCATCGGTATATTCGAAGTAGTAATAATAAAATAAATATAATAAAAATAGGGCAAAAAATATGAATAATAATATTAAAATAAATATGAACAATAATAATACTATTAAATTGTTATCTATTATTACAGTCGTTGCTATCTTGCTTGTCGGTAGTGGTTGTCTTACAACGGAAAACACACAGAAAGAGCCAGCTACAATTGCAAAACAAGATACTGTTGTTATTCGTATTCTTGACAGCCCTGATACAGCCAGTAATTGGGACATAATGAAAAAATTGACAGGAAGAGATATTTTGGAAGAAGAGGGGGTAAAGTTAGAATACATAACTTCCTTACCTACTGGAAGCGGTACTACTGGCGTACAGTCACTACTGGCCAATAATGTTGATTATCCTGCTGCCGGTTCATCAGGTCCGGCTCTGCCGGTATGGATAAACGCAATTGGCTCAGGAGGAAAGATAAAAGTTGTCCATGGAACACGTGTCAGGACATTAGAAAAACCAGATAGTTACTGGGTAGTGCTGGAGAACAGCAGCATATCTACGGTAAAAGACTTTGTGGACAAAAAAATTGCAGTGAATACGCTGGGAGCTGAGTCTGATTATGCAACCAGGTTTTATTTGAAAAATAACGGAATTTCTATCGATCAGGTTCAACTGATTGTTGTACCCAGTGCACAGCATGAACAGGTTTTAAGGACAAAACAAGTTGATATCGCAGTGATAGGCGAACAACAGTATCAGATTGCAAAGAAAAGAGGAGGGATCAGAACAGTGACCGACTCTTATCAAATTAAGGGAAAAGCAACGATGGCATCGGGAGCAGGATTCAGGGAAGATTTCATAAAAGAGCATCCAGGCGCAGTGAAAGGATTTGTGCGGGTATATGAAAAATCCCAGCGTTTGATATATGACGAATTCCAAAAGAATCCGGAGTCTGTCAAGAAAGCTGTGTCGGAGATTCTAAAGGAAAAAGGTGGAAATCCGGAGCTAGGGAATTATTATCTACCTACATTTGTGCCTGATCATCCATTTATGACAGACGATGATGTACAGTGGTGGATTGATCGCTTTATAGAGGATGGCAAATTAAATCCAGGTCAAATTAAGCCTTCTGATATCTATACAAATGAATTTAATCCGTATTATAAAAAATAATGGAGATATTGAAATATGGGCAAATCGGAAACAAAACAAAAAGTATGTATAAAAGATAGGAATCAGAAACTTGGATTTAAAGAATGTGTGGAAAAATATCCGGAAGTACCGGAACCTATTATTCTGCATATAGATACCACATTACGCGGAGTGAAATTTACAGAGAATGTGCTTGAAAGGGCAAAAGAATTAAACGCATGCTTTGGAGCCGTTGAAGAAACCTGCCCGACTATTTTGCTTAAAGATGGCACCCCAATAGCAGGAGGACAGAGAAGTGCATCTTTGAATGATGGAAATAATTATACTGTTGACATTGTTGATGACAAAATAACCATCCTGGATGGAAATGAACCACTGGCACAAGGCGATTTCGTATCCACTCCAGAATATTATGGCAAGAAGACAAGCAATGGAACACCAATGGAAAAAGTTTCGGAATCTACGGAAGATGCCCTGAGTTTCCAGCCTTATGCATATTGCCATTTCTGGGAAAATGGAAATCACTGTAAATATTGCAGTCTTCCAAAAGATTATAGGAAGATACATGGCGGCTTAAACCAGTTGAATCCTCAGGATTGTTATGAAACCGTTAAAGAAGCTTTGAAGGAGCAGGGAAGATGGCAATTGATACATTTAAGCAGCGGGTCTGATTTCGGAGGAGAGACGCCATACGATAATGAGGTAAATAGATATATTGAAATAATAACTGCAATAGGAAAAAATTTCAAATCAACTTTTCCGGTCAGGCTGGTTTCAAGTGCTTTTTCAGAGGACCAACTGAACAGGCTGGCTGAAACCGGTGCTGATATACATTATGAACCCCACATCGAGGTATGGGATGAGAAACTTTTCAAATGGATATGCCCTGGAAAATCAAAGTGGTTTGGAAGGGATTACTGGATAAACAGCGCGATCAAAGCAGTGGATGTTTTTGGCGAGAATCATGTTTGCACACAGGTAGTAGGTGGAGTAGAGACCGCACAGCCGTACGGATTTAAAACAAATGATGACGCATTGAAATCCACTTTTGAGGGTGCTGAGTATTTCGCAAGGCATGGAGTGACGATCTCATCCACGATATGGGGCGTCAGAAAAGGTTCGGAATTTTTCAGAGAACAACAAAAACGTCCTAATCTTGAGTACTATGTGAGATTAACACAGGGTTTGCATGACATCAGGAAAAACTATGGAATAAGATTAGACTGGAATGAGCATCATGCAGACACAAGACTTGACAGGCTTGATTATTGAGGTGATATTATGGTAAACTTACCAGAAGATGTAATTGGATTGATCAGGGACCCTGAAACTGTAAAAGTAGTAGCCACGGTAGACGAGAATGGCGCACCACATGCAGTTTTCAAAGGAAGCCTTACGGTATTGGATAATGGTTCCATTGCGTATGCTGAAGCATTGGAATCATCGCAAAGCAACAAGAATATGGTCAGAAGCATCTGGTTCAATAAAGGAATATCAGTAACCCTTCGCGGTAAAAACGGCTTGAGCTATCAGATCAAAGGAGAGGCAGCCAAATGCATAACGAACGGACCTATATTTAAACAATTTTATACTGCAAAAAGGCAAAAAAGCGGTCCTGAATCCGATATTGCGGCAGTATGGATCATTGATCCAAAGGAAATCAGGAATGAAACGCCTTCAGTAAGGAAGGCAGAGGAAGAAAAAAAGCACCCCATCTTCAGGCACCTGGACAGGGAATCGTTTATTAAATAAATTCAATGAATTCAGAGGTCGGGAACCCTACAGGCTAAATAATGACGAAAAAACCAATCACCTATTTTGAACATAGTGGGGCAAAGAATACAGTGAAATTGTGGCAGAATCCTTAAGATCACTTTTTAGCATAGGCACGAAAGTAGCTGTGGAGTGCGCGATCATGGCTCTAGATGGGGGTGCCATACCTCTTGATAAGACCATTGCTGTGGGCGGCACAGGAGCAAAAGGCAGGGGCGCTGACACAGCTATTGTGGTCTTGCCTTCCCATGCCAATAATTTTTTTGACTTCAGGATACTGGAGATAATCGCTAAGCCTTTCAGTAAAGATTCATAGTTAAAAATTTTCTTATTTTTTTCAGATATAGGACAAATATGTCACATTTATGCGGAATTTGGAGTGAATAAGGCGATAGTTGTCGATTTCTAAATTATGATATATATAGATGGAATAATGTGAAATTATCCTATTGACGGAAAATTTCAATCTTAAGGAGTTAATATAAATGTCAGGAGAAATATTCAATACTGAAAACAAATCCAAATCACTGGTAATCGAAACCAGCGGCCTGATAAAAAATTTGAAAAAATTTTATGTATGGTCGGATAGATTCTTGCTGGTGTTTGCATTTTTTGCATTATGGGAGGCATTACCCAGAATTGGAATTATCGATCAAGCCTTTCTTCCGGCTTTTTCAGAGGTTATTCTAACTCTAATTAATCTTACTCTATCAGGTAAGCTATTTGTACACATTGGAGTAAGTCTTCAAAGATCCATTACAGGATTCGGACTTGCCCTGCTGGTAGGGATACCCCTTGGGGTGCTCATGGGCTGGTATAACAAATTTGAAAGATATACTGATGTATTTGTACAGGGACTGAGAAATACTTCCACCCTGGCGCTGCTTCCGGTATTCATATTATTTTTAGGAATAGGAGAAACATCAAAGATAGCCATAATATTCTTTGGCGCCGTATGGCATATCCTGATAAATACCATTAGTGGGGTCAAGAATGTTGATCCAATTTATATAAAGGCCGCTAAATCAATGGGAATTTCGGATATGGAACTTTTCAGAAAAATCATTCTTCCTGCAAGCGTTCCATCCATAGTTTCAGGTGCAAGGCTGGGGGCAAAAACGGCTATACTGGTGGTGATAGCAGCCGAGATGATCGGGGCCAAATCCGGACTTGGTTTCTATATCCAGAACGCCCAGTACAATTTTATGATACCTGAGATGTATGCGGCAATATTGACCCTGGTTATACTGGGTCTTATAGTCAATTATCTATTAGTCTGGTTCGAAAAGAAAGCAACCTACTGGAAAGGGGATATCGATAGTGCGATTATCGGATAAAAAAGGAGTAAAAGATGAATAATACAACAAAAATTTTAGTAGTTGCTGCTGCTGCAATAATACTAATAATTGCAGGTATGATTTTTAAAGAAACTAAAACGCAAACAAACGAAATCAACAATATTACTCTATCCCCAGAAAATAATGCAAAAAAGTCACAAGCTACGGTTAATGTACGTTATGTTTCCAGTCTTTCGGGCGCAAGTCCGCATGAATTCGCCAAAGAACTTGGGTTCTATAAGGAGTTGAACTTAAATCTCATCGACACGGGTTCAGTCCAGGGTGGACCTGAAGGCATCCTTGCGCTGGGATCAGGAAGCACAGATATCGGTAGTGGTACTGCATGGTCTGCTATAATAAACGCCAAGGCACGCGGGACAAAGATTAAAGGCGTCGTACCGGGCAGGGGATCCGCAGATAATCCTTATAAATGGGTCGTACTGCAGAACAGCAGTATAAAAACCGCAAAAGACCTTGTGGGAAAAAAACTGGCAACCAATACTCTTGGAGGTACCGGGGATTATGTTACAAGAGAATACCTGAAACGTAATGGCATATCCAGAGAACAGGTAGAATTCATTGCATTGCCTACAACATCCTTTGAGCAAGCTCTGAGAGAGAAACAGGTGGATGTAATAATAGGGTCAGGCACCCCGATTTTAAAAACATTGGCTGGAGGAGAAGCCCGGATATTGTTCAATGAAACCGAAATTGTTGGAGATTATATGGCAACGACGTATCCCGTATCTGAGAAATTCATCGCAGAAAATCCTGACGCTGTTAAGCGGTTTGTAGAAGGTTATGTAAAAGCAGTTGACTGGGCCAAAGAAAATCCTGAAGAAGCCAATAGATTATATGCCAAATTACTCAAGGACAAAGGCGGGGATCCCGGCCTGGCGAAATACTGGACTGGCTTTGGTGTCAGGGAACATGCGCTATTACAGGATAGTGATGTCCAGATATGGATAGACTGGATGGTAAGTGATAGCATACTCAAAGATGGACAAATTAATCCGTCTGATATCTATACAAATGAATTTAACCCATATTATAAAAAATAAAAGAGTTGATAAAACATGACAAACAATGCAAAACCCACCTTAGAAGAATATGTTGAGAAATACCCTGATGTATCCAGGTTCGTGATATTGAAAATTGATACGGCATTGCGGGGGATAAATTTTACTGATAAGGCATTTGAAAGGGCACGTGAAACAGATGCCATATTAGAAATATCAAATACAGGAACTAAAAACGCTAAATTCACAATAGGAGGTATAGTATTCAGAGATGGCACCGCAGCCCGCGGCCTGGAAGAAGTACAGGGACGTTTCCCAAAAATAGTCAGGGGACATGAAGGTGCGCCTTATACCCTTGATGTTGTCGATGACAAGTTAACGCTTTTAGACGGCGATGAGCCTGTCGAAGAATGCTTCTTCAAGTCCAGACCCGGATACTATGGAAAAAAGACCAGTCGCGGAACGCCGATGGAGGACGTTGTAAGCGCCGGGAGGACAGACACGCTGGGTGTTGGGGGCAGTTTCGGTGTTTGCCAGTTCTGGAAAGAAAAATTGCCCTGTAAATACTGCAACGGGGTTGGCAGCGGATTACCCAGGGAAAACCGCATAAATGGAAATACACCTGAATTCCTGGAAGATATATATGAAACAGTAAATGAAGCTTTAAAAGAAAAAGGAAGATGGACCGGTTTTTCTGCAGGGGGCGGCTCACAACCTCATTCAGATAATTCTCCCTATGAAAAAGAGGTAGATGAATATGTTAAAGTCCTGAATACCTTAAAACGGATTTTTGGGTCTAAGTATATTCCCATCCGGTTAATAGCCAGTGCTTTCCCAGAGGATCAATTGATCAGGTTGAAAGAAGCCGGCGCCACGGCCTATGAACCACATATTGAGGTATGGGATGAAAAATTGTTCGAGTGGATATGCCCGGGGAAGTCAAAATATTATGGCAGGCAGTACTGGATCAACAGTGCAATAGCTGCGGTGGATATATTTGGCAAAGGAAATGTTTGCACACAAATTGTAGGTGGTGCTGAGATGGCTCAACCCTATGGTTTTAAGACAATAGATGATGCTGTGAACTCAAGCCTTGAAGGCGCGGAGTTCTACGCTCAACACGGGGTATCGCTTTCCCTGCATATATTGAGGATCGGGCAGACATCGTACTTTAGCAAGATAAAACACCAGGCTCCACCTCTTGAATATTATGTACGAATGGCTCAAGGCATTCGTGATATCAGAAGAAGATACAAAATAGGTGCGGATTTTAATGATTACAGGAGATGCTCACTTCATCCGGACCTGGATTTAAGCAGACTTGACTATAAAAATAATTAAAGGTGATAAAAATGACAATACCTTCAAAAGAAGTGATAGATTTAATAAAAGATTCAGAAACAGTAAAAATTATAGCAACAACAGATGAAAATGGCAATCCTCATGCAGTTTTGAGGGAGAGTTTAACCATACTTGATGATGGAACACTGGCATACGGGGAGCCTTTTGAGTCATCGCATGCCAACAGCAACATTCTCGAGAGTTTATGGTTCAATAAAGATGTGTCAGTACTCGTTCATGGTAAAAATGGAGTCAGTTATCAGATAAAAGGAAGACCTGCAAGATATGTGATTAACGGCCCCCTGTATGAACAATTCTATCTAAATGAGATTGAAACCCAGAATTCATATGCCGATCTTGCAGGAGTATGGCTTATTACTCCCAAAGAGATACAAAATGAGACGTATTCTGTTAAAAGAGAGGAGGAAATAAAAAAGCATCCGCATTTCCAGCATCTAGATAGGATATTAGACGATAAGAACTGAACATCCTGATTTGAGCAGGATAGATTACAACAATAATCAAATGTGATTACTAATGGATACTGATATAACCACGACCTTAAGATCTCTTAAATCCAGAGGAATCAACGGATTTTATGCAGAAAATCGTGAAGAAGCGATCGTTAAGATATTGGATTTAATCCCACAAAAGGCTGTGGTGGGAGTTGGCGATTCTACCACTATGTTTCAAATTGGAATTTTGACTGCTTTAAAGAATAAAGGAACAAAGGTATTAAATCGTTTTGAAAAAGGGATATCAAAGACGCTCCGCGATGATATGATGACAGAATCCGCAATGTGCAATGTATTCCTGACAGGTACGAACGCTATTACACGGGATGGAAAACTTGTAAATGTGGACGCCGTAGGTAACAGGGTAGCTGGCATGTTTTTTGGTCACACATTATCAGTTATTGTTGTTGGCAGGAATAAACTGGTAGGGAACCTCGATGCTGCATTTCACCGCATTAGAAACCAGATCGCTCCAAACCATATAAGAATCAGGAGTGTGGAGCTTGGAGGACGGCGGGTTAAAACTCCATGCGTGGCTACTGGTGTATGCAGCGACTGTAATTCCAGGGAAAGGATGTGCAATGTATTTACGATAATAGAAGGAAAACCATTACGGACAGATATAAATGTGGTAATCATAAATGAAGATCTGGGGCTTGCATGGGATGAATCATGGCCAAAGGAACGCATATCAAGAATAATCGAAGAGTACAAGAGATACGTGTGGGTACCAGCACCGGATTAGCGATCGCCCGGATGAAAAACCTTAAAAAAGTGACTTGTGCAGTTGGACATAACATTTCCGGTATATTGCCGCAACCATACTGAATCCGGAATAAACATGGCGATAGTTGCTGCTTTCTAAAGAGTATTATAAGAATAAAGTATAGAGTGGTTTACTCGATTGAAAGGAGTTATAATATGACTAAATCAGATAATCTACCAAAATTTGCTGGAGTAGATGTGGGCTTGCTAACTACCAAATCCGTGATCATATCAAATGGTTCGATAGCTGGCTATAGCCTGATTCCAACAGGAATAGATACTGAAGAGAATGGGCGGCTCGCACTCAAAACAAGAGACGCCCATTACCTGCATCCCACCACAAGAACAATAATCGACAATAAATGCGCAGCAGGTACGGGACGATTCCTTGAAGTGATGGCCAGCAGGGTATCAAGCATGTTTTCGCGCGTGGGTGTGGAAAGTGATGTTTTCTTCTCAGGCGGGGTTGCAAAAAATACAGGGCTTGCAAGAAACTATAGCGCAAAGGTATGACGATGGCATTAGAAACCCTGGAGAAGATCCATAAAGCTGTTAAGAAAAGACCCCGGGAACTTGAACAGGAGAGAAAAAAAGGGAAAAAGGTTGTCGGGTGGTTTAATTACAATATCCCTGAAGAGATCATCCATGCCCTGGGATTGATCCCTGTGAGGCTGGGAACAGGAGGAGACGACAGGTTAGTTGAAATCGGCGGCAGGTATATTTCAACTAAGAATTGTGTTTATTCAAGAGAACTTGTTGGTCTCTTTGCAGAAAAACAGGACCCGTATATTAGGAATTCAGATCTCGTGGCTGTTGATGCAACCTGCCTGCAAACATACCGTGTATCAGAGGTCATAAACTATTATTTTAAGGTGAACACCCTGGTACTTGGAGTACCCAGAAATTTCAGCTTGCCTGAAGGACAGAAATACTTCTGGAAAGAGCTGGAATCTTTCACCCAGAAACTGGAAGAGTTTGCAGGGACCAAAATTGACCAGAAAAAACTGTCCGGATCTATCGAACTCTTTGCCAACATACGCAAATCAATTAAAGAATTGTACAAATTCCAGGCAGTAGAGATCCCGCTCATAAAATGGCGCGATGTTTTTGATGTGGTACATGCGGGATTCTATCTCGACAGGGAACAATATCTTTCATTGCTGCAAGAACTGCTAAAAGAGCTGAACGAAAAACATGGTGAACCCGTAATCGGAGAATTGAATGGAGATGCCCGTATCCTGGTATCAGGTAGCATAATACCTCCCGGAGATGTAAAGCTGATAAATATTATAGAGCAGGTCGGGGGAAGAATAGTAGGCGACGACCTGTGGTCCGGCCTCAATCCTTCACTAAATGTGGAAATCAGGGAAACGTCGATCAAAGGCATAGCAGATGCTTATATAAACCGCTTGCCTCATGCAGCGCTCCCCTTCCTGGATCTGAAAACCGACAGGAGGCTTAAGAACCTGAAGAAGCTCATAGAGGATTATCAGGCCCAGGGAGTGATCTACCATACACTGCGCTATTGTGACCCCTGGACTTTCAAAGCCGGAGAAACAAAGGATGTATTAAAAGAAGTCGGGATACCGCTTCTTGAAATCCATACCGAGTATGCAGGCTCTGACATCGAAGCCATAAGAACAAGAGCTGAGGCTTTCGTGGAACTGGTAAAAAATAAAAATATATTGAAGGTAAAAGCATGAGCGGGTATGTCGATCTATTTGGATATCTGAGATTGGGTTAGAAAGAGGCTGATTACATTGGAAAAAGTAAAAGCGCAAGGCGTGAAGAAAAAATTCAAACTTAAGGAAAGCCAGACCGTGAATAACAACGGTCTGGTATCTAATGAAATAGATGTTTTGAACGGTGTTGACCTCAGTATCAGAACCGGGGAATTTCTCGTAGTTGTCGGGCCAAGCGGATGCGGAAAGTCCGTTTTACTTGATATTATCGCAGGATTGACAAACTCTACAAGTGGAAAAGTCTATCTGGACGATAAACCGGTTGAAAAACCGGATATCAAGACCGGATATGTATTCCAGCAATATGCACTTTTTCCATGGAGAAATGCTCTTTCTAACATAGAGTTCGGACTTGAAACACAAAATATACCAAAAGAAGAAAGGACAAAGACAGCTAAAAAGCTCCTCTCCGTATTCGGGCTTTCAGACTTCTGGGACAGGTTTCCCTACCAGCTCTCCGGCGGCATGCAGCAAAGAGTAGCAATAGCAAGGGCGCTTGCGACAAATCCGGAATTATTATTGATGGATGAACCCTTTGCTGCTCTTGATGCCCAGACCCGTGAGATTCTCCAGAATGAACTTTTGAGAATATGGGAAGGAACCGGCACAACAGTTGTATTCGTAACTCACAGCATTGACGAGGCGGTATTCCTCGCAGACAGGGTTGTTGTAATGACCGCAAGACCCGGTATTGTTAAAGAGGTAGTGGATATCGATCTCCCAAGACCGAGAAACGGGGATATAAGATCAAGCCCTGAATTTGCCGACAACCGGCATAAAGTATGGGGCATACTCAAAGGAGAAGTAATCAAAGCGCAGAAGGACTGGGAACTTGCATCGGTATATGCAAAGTAGATTTAAAAAATAATAAGGAGACAAATTATGGCTGGAGAGATACTGGGTACTGGTGAAGAAATAAAACCACGGGTCATTGAAATTGACGGTTTAATAAGGAATTTAAAAAAAATAAAAGAAAATTTGCATGGTCTCTGGCTCGTCCTGATATTTTTTGCCATATGGGAGGCTTTACCGGGGATAGGTGTAATTGATCCGCTATTCTTGCCGACTTTCTCTGACACTATTTCAACTTTATTCCAGCTTTTTATTTCGGGTAAACTACTGGTGCATATCGGGGCAAGCCTACAAAGATCTTTATTAGGCTTTGCACTGGCAGTAATAGTTGGGATTCCCCTGGGTTTCTTAATGGGCTGGTATAATCGTTTTGAGAGATATACCGATCTATTCATACAGAGCCTGAGAAATACTTCCACTTTTGCCCTGCTTCCGATATTCCTGTTATTTCTTGGACTTGGCGAAGCCTCAAAAATAGCAATAGTATTCTACGGCGCTACCTGGCATATACTGATAAACACGATTTCCGGTGTAAAAAACGTTGACCCTATTTATATTAAGGCTGCAAAGTCGATGGGAGTTTCGGATAAGGACCTATTCAGGAAGATCATACTTCCTGCATGTACCCCGTCCATAGTTTCCGGCGCAAGACTGGCGGCAAAGACAGCTATACTGGTGGTGATCGCAGCCGAGATGATAGGAGCCAAGTCAGGGCTTGGTTTCTACATCCAGAATGCACAATTCAATTTTATGATCCCGGAGATGTATGCAGGAATACTAACTCTGGTTATCCTGGGCCTTGTGGTTAATTACCTATTAGTCTGGTTCGAAAAGAAAGCAACCTACTGGAAAGGGGATATTGACAAAGCAATACTGGGATGAAAAAAGAGGTAAATCTAATGAATAATAACACAAAATATCTATCAGTTGCAGTTATTGTTGTTGCAATTATTGGGACAGGAGTGTTTTTCACTGATGGGGAGAAGACAAATGAAGAAATTGTCCCGATCAGGGAAAGCGTTTCCACAACCCCTAATAATTTTGAAATTGTAAAAAAATTAACAGGAAGGGATATTCCCGGAGAAGAAGGGGTACGGATTGAACCCATAACAGTACAGGGCGGTGAAGGCGGAACTGTGACAATGCAGGCTCTTTTAGCCGATAATCTTGATACAGCAGGCGGGTCAATTTCGATATGGGTAAATGTTATCAGTAAAGGTTCGAAGGTAAAACTTCTTCTCCCCGGAAGTATAACAGAAAAGCCTGAACATTCCGGTCTGCTTGTCCTTGAGAATAGCAGTATTAATTCTATCAAGGATCTGGCTGGTAAAAAGATTGCAGTCAATGTGCTGGGCGCAGAGGCTGAATTCATAATAAAGACCTTCCTGAAGCAAAATGGCCTTTCTATAAACCAGGTGGAACTGGTTGTAATACCTGCCAACAACCAGGAGCAATCATTGAGGAGCAAACAGGTGGACGCAGTGGCCGGGACGACATCCGGTGGAACGTGGTTTGACAGGGCAGTTGAAAATGGAGGCGTGAGAAGAATACCCGGTACCAGCAGCTACGAGGCAAGAGGGAAAAAGAGCCTGTTCACCACGAGTCAGGGATTCAGGGAAGACTTCATAAAAAAGTATCCGGACACTGTCAGGAAATACTTAAAAGCCTATGATAGCGCGAGGCGTATTGTATGGGAAGAGTATGAAAAAGACCCGGAACGTGTCAGAAAAGCATACGGTGAAGTTCTGGAAGAAAAGGGCGGGAATCCCAAATTAGCCAGATATTACAGGGGACCCAGGTGGTCGCCGGAAAATCAATTCATAACTGACGATGATATCCAGTTCTGGATCGACAATTTTGTTGAGAGCGGCCTGATAAAACCGGGAGATATCAAGCCATCGGATGTATATACGAATGAATTTAACCCATATTATAAAAAATAAGGAGATGATATTTTGACAACAAATAAACAACTATTTCATTATCCGGAAGAAGTAAAATCCAGGTTTTTCGAAACTGAGGATCTGGTATTTAGAGATGGTAAGCGATTAACACCCGGTGATATCTGGAATTTTATGGCAGAAGAAGGTCCGCGGAGACATCCCCATTTATTCAGCGACAGCCGCTATCATGGCCTGTCAAAAGATACCGATTTGATCAGCGGCATAAAACGGAATTATTTCAGCATTACTGTCCATGACCGCCTGACTGAAGCAGCCCAAAGGGGCGTACCCGTAGTGTTCATACAGGGCGGGCAGACACATGAGCCTTACTATGCCGCAGGAGGAATACCCACAAGACCTGGCATGGTGAACGAATGGGCTACAAATCTCAAGGAAAACCAGGATTACCAGGAAGCTGATTTCCGAAGGCTCCAGATCAGAGAAATCGGAAGGCAGGAATTGACCGTGGAGGCATGCCAGACAGCTAAATACGAGATAATCCAGGAAGGTATGGTACCCATAGCATTAATAGCTCCATACCTTTGCCTGAGATGTTCTGATATTGCATATGGCGTAGAAGCTCACAGGCATGGAAAAATAAAAATTCCACTGCTTTTAGTCGATTCCCCGGTTAACCACCAGAAAGATAAAGAATGGGCGGCAGAATATGTGGCAGATAATCTTCGAAGGCTTACGAAAAAAATCGGTGAATTAGGTAACCGGGAAGTTACTGATGATGATGTCAGAGATGAGATAAAGCTGCACAACCAGAAACGCAGGCTTGCCAGA
The DNA here is from genome assembly GCA_012026795.1 of Candidatus Methanoperedens sp. NCBI lineage: Archaea > Methanobacteriati > Methanobacteriota > Methanomicrobia > Methanosarcinales > Candidatus Methanoperedentaceae > Candidatus Methanoperedens > Candidatus Methanoperedens sp. The sequence goes on along the minus strand of VEPM01000030.1, from coordinate 5,898 downwards.
GACTATGCTAAACTGTGGTGGTCTGCCTCAACTCCACCCACGAACAGTACTGACCATACAGGTATATTGCAGCTTGGCAACGAAAGTAACAGCGATCCGGTGGCTGCAAAACAGATTCTTGAAGAATCATACAGTGAAGTGAAAGAAAGAGTTAAGAATTCTGTCAAAGGAGAAGGAATAGAAGATGATCCAGTAAGATTGTTCATATGCGGTTCCTGTGTAAATCCGAGTACGAAACATGTGGACAGTTTAGGGGGCATAGTAGTAGGAAAGGATGACGGCTGGAGCGAAGTCTCAAATGATGTTAAGGAAACAGGAGATCCATACGAGAACCTGGCAAAAGCAATTGTTTCTTTCCCATACGAACTTCCTACACAGGAGAGGGGCCTGTGGACCGCAGAACAGGTGATAAGATCAAATGCAGATGGTCTGATCTTTATGCACCAGTGGGGCTGCAATTACCAGTCCGGGGTAGCAAGAATGGTTGCTGATGTTGTCAGGGAAGAGACCGGAATTCCAACCATAACAATCGAGCGCGCCATGGCAGAAAGCCGGGAAGGACATGAACAAATGCATAGCCGGGTTGAGATATTCATTGAGATGCTAAAATAAAATCTACGCAATAGCAGGAAAGGTGAATAAAATGACAATAATTCCAGACGTTAAGTTAGATGTGAGGGGCGAAAAATGCCCTTATCCGCGCATAAGAACACTCCAGCAGATAAAAACTTTAAAAAAAGGCGAGGTACTTGAGATCATAGCCAGCGATCCTGAAGCCTGGCAGAACATAGATGTATGGCTGACCAAATCCGGGGATGAATTCCTTGATGTAGAGAGTAAAGAAGGGGCATATCATATCTTTGTAAAGAAGGGATGAGCCAGCCTTCAGAAGATTGCCGAGCCCATCCAATAAATGGACAGGATAACAGGATTGACAGGATGAATTGCCAGAAATCTATCCTGTCGATCCTGTGAATCCTGTCTATTGGCTGGTTATAGCCTTTAAAAATAGCATGCAATTCAGAAAGTTGGAATTAATGGATGGGCTCAAGATTGCCGCAAACCATGTATATTGTGGAATGATCATGGCGATTATTGCTGATTTCTATAGGGTGATATAATTCGGTGTCCAATTGGGATTATTCTCATGAAAATGGAGCATGAAAAATATGACCCTGGAAACATTAGAGAAAATAAATAATGCTGTAAAGGAAAGACCCCAAGAACTTGCTGACGCAAGAAGAAAAGGAAGAAAAGTTGTGGGATGGTTTAATTATAATATCCCTGAAGAGATAATCCATGCCCTGGGATTAATCCCTGTAAGGCTGGGAACCGGAGGAAACGACAGGCTGGTTGAAATCGGGGCAAGATATATTTCAACAAAGAATTGTGTTTTTACAAGAGAACTCGTAGGGCTATTTGCGGAAAATCAGGATCCTTATATCAAAAATTCAGATATAGTGGCTGCAGATGCCACATGCCTGCAAACATACCGTGCAGCAGAGGTTATAAAGCATTATTTTAAAATAAATATTGTTATTCTTGGCGTACCCCGAAATTTCTCCTTACCAGAAGGACAGGAATATTTCGAGAAAGAGCTTGAATTCTTTACGAAGAAATTGGAAGCTGTTGCAGGAAAAAAGCTTGATACGAATAAGCTTGCTGGTTCCATTAAACTTTACAACGACATAAGAAAATCCATAAAAGAACTCTATAAGTATCAGGCAATAAGCAAATCCACTATTAAATGGCGTGAAGTTTTTGATGTGGTACATGCCGGATTTTATCTCGATAGGGAAAAGTATCTTTCATTGCTGCATGAACTGCTTGGCGAGCTTAGGGAACAGCACGGCGAACCTGTAATCGGGAATTTGAACGGTGATGCGCGTATCCTGGTTTCAGGCAGCATAATTCCTCCGGGGGATACAAAGCTGATAAACATTATCGAGCAAGTTGGCGGCAGGATAGTGAGTGATGAACTCTGGTCCGGCCTGAATCCTTCAATGAATATTGAGATAAGGGAAGCGTCTATAAAAGGCATAGCAGATGGCTATATAAACCGTGTTCCTCATGCTGCGCTGCCTTACCTGGACCTTGAAACCGACGGGCGGCTAAAGAACCTTAAGCGGATCATCAATGATCACAAAGCACAGGGAGTAATATTTCACACATTGCGTTTTTGCGATCCATTTACATTCAAGGCAAGTGAGACAAAAGATGTGCTAAAAAAAGAAGGGATACCGCTTCTTGAGATCCATACCGAGTATGCAGGATCCGATCTCGAGGCGATAAGAACCAGGGCTGAGGCCTTTGTGGAAATGATCAAAAATAAAGAAATCCAGGAAGTGGAACAATGAGCCTGAATGAAAATTTTTTCAAGTATCCTGAAGAAATAAAACCTGAATTCATTGAAACCGAAGACATTGTATTCCGGGATGGTTCCCGTATCTCGGCTGCTGATATATGGCACTTCATGACAGAAGAAGCACCCGTCAGATATCCATACGCATATACTAACAACCGCTACTATGGCAGGCGGCTATCCGGCGATGTGCGTCTTCCGAGCAGCATAAAGCATAACTATTTGATGCTTACCATGAATGACCGTACATCCAGGGCGCGGGAGAACGGCTCCCCTATTATTTTTGTCCAGGGAGGCCAGAGCGTTGATCCATACTATGCTGCCGGCGGAATAGCTCTCCGGCCTGCAAGCACAGGCGCATGGGCCCGGGGAAAGGAAGAAGGATTGAACCTCAGGGAGGAAGAAATGAGGAGCCTGGATGTGCGTGAGAAGGCCAGGAAGGCCATTAGCTTTGAAATATGCCAGACCGCCGGCTATGAGCATATACAGGAAGGAAATCTTCCTGTTGATATGGTTGCTCCGTACCTGTGCCTGAGATGCTCTGATGTGGGTTATGGTGTAGAAGCCCACCGTCATGGCAAAAGAAAGATCGGCCTGTTCCTTGTTGACTTTCCGCTGGACCACCAGAAAGAAAAAGAGTGGGCAGCGGGTTATCTGGCCAGGAATCTCCACAGGTTGACCCGCGAAATCGGGAAAATGTCGGGGAAAGAAGTTACGGAAAATGACCTGAAGGAAGAGATCAAACTTCACAATAAGGGGAGGAAACTTGCTCTTGACACTGCTGATGTCTGGTGGTCAGCCAGCGCGCCACCAACAAATGGTGCAGACCGGAGGGCTATATTCCAGATGGGGGGAATGGAACTTCATGGAGACCCGAATGCAAGCCTGACTGTTTTGAAGGAAGCCAATAAAGATATTAAGGAAAGGGTGAAGCATTCGACAAAAGGCGAAGGTGTCACTGATAATGCCAGAAGATTGTTTGTGGGTGGTTCATGCGTATTCCCAAATGACTTCAGGACAGAAGAAGCCGGGGGAATAATAGTCGGGAATGATAACCACTGGAGCGATATAAGCACTATTGTCGAAGAGACCGGGGATCCGTATGAAAAATTGGCCAGGGCGATCCTTTCATACCCTTACGAGCAACCGATAGAAGGACGCGCGGAGTGGACAATTGACCAGTTAAAAAAATCAAGGTCGGATGGATTCCTGTTCCTGTACAACTGGGGCTGCAATACCCAATCGGCAATAGCGAGAATGCTGTGCGATATAATACATGAAGAAACGGGTATCCCGACTTTGATAATAGAACATGAGATGAGAGGAGAACAGACAGAACAGCTTCAGAACCGTGTTAATGCATTTATAGAGATGTTGAATTAACATTATGTAGTGAGAGGTATATTATGTCAGAAGAAATATTTAATTTTGGGGACGGATTAAAAACGGGATCTGTGAGATTGGATGCCACCGTAAGAAAAATAATGCACATTAAAGGATGGGCGCACAGATTAATAACAAAATATTTACTGGTATTTATTGTTATTTTTCTCTGGGAAATCCTGCCAAGGTCAGGGATCATTAATCCCATCCTTTTGCCCACGTTCTCATTAACAATAATAACAATAAAGAATCTCTTCTTATCGGGTGAATTGCTGGTTCATCTGTCAGCAAGTTTAAAAAGGTCGCTTCTGGGATTCGGATTGGCCTTAGTGGCAGGTATATCACTGGGACTTGTGATCGGATGGTATAACCGTATTGAGATGTATTCCGACCTGTTAGTGCAAAGCCTGAGGAATACCTCAACATTTGCCCTTATGCCGATATTTATATTACTTCTTGGGATCGGTGAGCTATCAAAAATAGCCATAATATTTTTCGGCGCTGTATGGCCTATCCTGATAAACACTATAAGTGGGGTCAAAAACGTTGATCCCCTTTTCATAAAGGCAGCCAGGTCGATGGGAGTAAATGATCGCGAATTATTCAGGAAAGTAATACTTCCTGCAAGTGTGCCATCAATAATTGCCGGTGTCAGACTGGGAGTTAAAATAGCGATAATGGTAGTGATCGCAGCCGAAATGATTGCCGCCAATTCAGGAATGGGATATTTTATCCAATATGCCCGGACCGTCATCCAGACAGATCAGGTTTATGCCGGCGTTCTGGTTATGACAGTTTTAGGTCTTGCAGCTAATTATTTTATGGTCTGGATCGAAAAGAAAGCAACCTACTGGAAAGGGGACATCGATAATGCGATTTTATAAGAAAATAATTGGAGGTAAAAATGAATACTAAAACATACGGAATCATAGGATTACTGATACTGGGTTCAATAACAGTATTCTCTTTATACAATGACAGCAGTGCACCGGAGAGTGCGGAAACAGTATTACTCAAAATAGGACTTGTGGGCGCTCTCCCGGGCAAAGAATTGGGAGTATCCATAAAGGAAGGTTATCTTGACGACGAACTTGCAAAAGTTAATGCCAGATACGAAATAATTACTTCTACAGGGGCTGGTAATCCGATTGCAGAGTTTCTCGGGTCTAAAAGTATTGACATAAGCGACTCCGGTGATGTACCGATCTTGCATACTATTGGCGCAGGAATAGATGTTGAAATAATTGCAATAAAACCATGGGGTGGGTCAAGAAATTCAATTGTGGTATTAAACGGATCAGGAATCAAATCTGTCAAGGACCTGAAGGGTAAAAAAGTAGCCGGAGGGTCCGGAGGTGGGAACGCTCATCTGTTTTCCTGGTATATTGTGGAAAAATATGGTCTGTCACCAAAAAATGACGTAACCTGGGTGAATCTGGAGAGTGCGGATGCGGTGGCTGCCCTGCTCAGTAAACAAGTTGATGCTGCAGTAATTGGCACAACAACTATAGCAAAATATGAAAAAGAAGGATCGGTGGAAATATTATTTGAAGTGAGCGAAGATCCGGAATGGCCGGGTCAGGATATACATGTCGTACGACGGGAGTATGGAATTAAGAATCCCGGAGTAGTGACAGCGTTCTTAAAAGCTCAGATAAGAGCGCAAGAATGGATAAAGGATCACCCCGATGAATACCTGGAATTCCAGGCGAATACTTCCAAAATATCTGTTAATGCTCTCAAGAGGCAGTTTCCTGGCAGTGAGTTCATTCAAAGTTTCTCTTTGACTCAGAAAGAAATTGATAAATTAAACAGGCAAAAAGCAAACCTGATAAAAATTGGAATACACACAACAGGTGATTTCGATGTAGCATCCAGGGTAAATAGAACCTATCTCGAAGCAGCATTGAAAGATATATCAAAGAGGTAAACTCCTGAATTCCCTATTTTTTGGGCTTATGACTTGTCTGTATTAATTGAACCTGGTACGATCTGACAGAATTAACAGGATCGACAGGATACGATTTTTATGGTTAATCCTGAAAATCCTGTTGATCCTTTGTGACAAGAAGTTACATCATAAATTGCCTCGTGCTGCCCCTTCCGTTTGGGGTAATCCTACTGGGGTATGCGTCGGTAGTAATGCTGGGGTA
>VEPM01000029.1 GCA_012026795.1 Candidatus Methanoperedens sp. | reverse complement strand
TGGAAGTTTTGGACAATAGCGATTTCCAATCACCTTTAGATGCAATTTATACAGTCAGTGCATTTTTTGAAAAAGAGCTTAATTCAACTTGAAGGCGTATTTAACGAATTTTAACAGAATTTTAATGGAATTTTAACATGATGAATTCTAACGCCCTTGTATAGTAGTAGTAGTATTTTAACATATATAATATAAGCATATAGCAAAAAAGTTAAAATTAAAAAATATCTCAATACATCCATTTTTCCAATTTTTGTGTGAAAGAAACATTTTTTAAAATATATTCTTATAAGTTTTCCTGTTAAATTGGTTAAAATGTTAAATTTCCTACACTTTGTATGAAACTAGTTGGAGAAATACTCGAAAAATGCCTGTTAAATATCCTCACTATATAAAGGGAGTAATTTGGCAGAACTTCTTTTTGAAGTCCCAATCCGTCCGTAATAGCACCTTTTAACCAGATTTCTACTAAAAACATGATCTTTAACTTCTTTTTCCATCCTCCCTATCTGATTCCCAGTCAGAATTCTGCTTATGACCTTTATTGCCGATAGTAATTATCCATTTTAAGGCCATTTTAGGCTTTGTAAAAGGTTGCTATTGAGTTTTTAGATCTAATGGCATAGTTTTACCTTAACAATATGGTTGCGTACCTTTTGTAGCCTAATGAAAACCATTGAGATAATCAATGATTTTAAATTAATGAAAAAATTGGACTTTTTGATCGATTCTGTAAAAACACTTTAGATTCATATCTGCGATGAACTCCATTTGAGTCAGTGCTTTTGAGGTGGGTAAACTTTCATATTTACCCTACAGACGGGCGGATTGTAAGATCAACTGTGTTATGTTTATGAGGATTGTTATGACTAAATATATTTTATGCAGTGTCTGTTTTATACTGGTTGATTCTGTTGGATGACCGATCAGAAAACCCAAGGAGGGATATATGAAGAGCAAAATGAAGAAAATCAACAAACCACCATAAATATAGCTAGTCGAATAAGTAACGAAAGTTAAGATTATAGATATAGTCAATGCTATTATCTGCCAAACTAACGTTACTTTCAAGGTGTCGGATGTCTTGAAACAGGCCGTATATAGATGTATGAAAACATAAACGAATAAGAAGAAGAGTACTATTCCGGCCAGAAGTCCGTATATTAGTATATTTACGCCGAAGGTGACTATGTTAGGGATGGAATTTGTGCTATAAGTAACGAGTGCGCCTATTGCGAAGCTCATGATGAAAATTAAGCCCACAAAAAAACCGTAAAGCTCTGAAATTTTATATCCCTTGAGGTCTTTCTTGAGTTGGGCATTGACTGGACTGAGAAGCTTTTTTAGCATAGGGATTATACCCGGATTTTCTTTATTGCTAGAGGACATAAATAGCATAAATGTGAGTCAGCTTATAAATAATTATCTGATGATGATAATGATGATTATATTGCCTTTCTGAACTGTTGAGAGTGTTATTTGTAAGAATAATATCGATACAATCTTTCTCAAGTGATGGCCTGAAAACTGCGACTTTGATGCGGTTACCCTAATCCAACAAATTACACCCCTCATATAACTCTTTGAATGTCAAAGAGATGCTCCTGAATATTTTTGAAAGGGAATTACCGGTTAGACTTTGAAAGTCGCCGAATGGTACCTTAGGCCGTGGAATTCCTACCTTTACCAAGCATTTCTCTTCTAAAACCACAAAGCATCGACCTCATTTGTAATGGTCTTTAAATACGAGTATGAACGTGTACGTTTTTGAGGACAAAATCATACGTATCTACCTATTCGTGGTTTGTCCTCTTTCCTCGACAAGGTGATAAATATGGAAAAAAAATTTCAATTAACTGAAAAAAATTATGTGGAAAAGAGAGTGGGACCGCATGCTTCGTCAAACGCGCATGTATACGTCCCTAGAGAATGGCTTGGAAAAAAAGTCATGGTGATATTGCTTCCCGAGGAGGATTAAACTTATGTGTTTTTTATGCCAAAATTCACGCACAGAAGAGGAATACCAAAACCGTCGGAAGGAGGCCATAGAAGCGAATTCGCATACCGCTAAAGCAAATTCAATTATAGATGAGCTAAAAACCTCTCTGAAAAATGAAAAGTTACAGTTCTCCAAAATAATCGATCAGAAAGATTGGGAACTTGAGGATCTTCATAAGGATAATCAGAAATTAAATGAAGAAAACTCCTTGCTAAGACAAAAATGCACACAGAGACCCAAGGAATACATAAATCACCATCTTGAAATTCAATGTCCTTACTGTGATCATATGGAAACGATAGAATCTACCGGAGAGGAAACCATAAGAGTATCTGATATTCTGTCCACTCATCTATCCGAAATGCATGTACCCCCTTCACTTATTGCTACTAAAGCCGTTCAACCTCGATGTGGTTCGTGTCTTATTAATTTCGAAAATATGGAGAGAGTAAGGAAGGATTTGAATGAGAAGAAAGCAGCTTTATCAGCAGCAGTCACCACTTATGAATGGATTTTCATGGGTGAGGATGAAAATGAAGTCGCATATGTCGGATGCATTGATGGAGAAACTACCATCGGACTAATCAAAGTTAAGCGAAATCATCTGATAGAAATTCCGGTCAGAGTGGAAAAAGGTCAATGCATTTTCACAGATGGAACCTCATATCCACTGGATTTAATCAAGACCCTCAAGAACAAAAAGCTGAGTCCTCACAAAACTGTAAGCAAAGAGGTAACCCATACCTTGTCACCCAGCGATTTGTTAAATGAGAAACCTCAAAATCTTCCCATTGTTGTAAGTACTATACCCCTATCTGTAGATTCGCCAACAGATAGTGATGGGTCAGAATCTGTAAGTGCTGATACCGACTCTGCAGATATCGAAGAAGTTGTTAGTCCTTCTACTGCCGTAGTGGATGTCTGTGAAGTGAAACTATCTCCTAATGAGAATAAGGTTTTGGCTTTTGTTAAAGACCATCCTGACCTTCATAAGAGTGAGATAGCCAGAACTCTAGAAATGGATCCAAGTAATCTTTCTAGATATATTAAGTCATTATGGGATAAGAAAGTTCTTAAAGTATCTGAAGAGGGTCAAGTCCATGTCATTTAAAATGTCCGGTTATCCAATCCAAAGTTTGCTTACCGAATTAACGGAAAAATGCTTACTATTTTTTTCTGTAGGTAGCTTACCGAAAGCGTTCTGGGAATTCGATAGAGAGATAGTTACGTGGTTGCCAGTTGATCGACTTTTTTTCAAGCTACAGAACTCCATACTTCAAGCCTACAGATCATCAAACCTACAGCCCAATAGAAATGATTACTATGTATACACATAGACGATTTACAGGCTTTAACAAGCTTAAACTCCAAATTCTATTCCTGTGTAAGGATACGTGGAAAACATCGTTGGAAGTTTCATCTGAGATTCCTGATTATCCAAAAGATCAAATCCAAAGCCGATTGTCTGGCCTAAATAGGAAATATGATAGACCATATTTGAGAGCGCGTAGACGAAAGGGCAAACTAATCCAATATAAATGTACGGTGAAAGGCAAGCGCGTATTGGGAAAGCTTCTAACGCTATTCCGAAATGGTGAAGAGCTCCACATTGTCTGGAAAACACAGGATCAGGGTAAGAGTATCCTAGAACAGATGAAAAGAGACCCGGTAAAGCCAAGAGTTGGTTAAAATGTGTTGGATATGTGGGCATGACCTTTCTCGAAACCAGCATAACTCTATGGTGGAGCTCGATAAGAGGACAATTAGGGCTCAGCATCAAGAGATACTGCATCTGAAACAGGTCATAGAGGATCAGATGAATGAGATGCAAATTATGAAGGAAAAGCATACTTTCGAGATCAGCGAACTAAAAGAAAGGATCGACGAACTAGAAATTGTGAATACCCGACTTATCCGAAGGAGCACTTCTTGATGAATGACGCTCAGGTATACCTTTGGATTTCAGTAGCATTCGGCATAATCCTGACGGTAATTCTATATTATCGTCGGCAACGAATGCATAAGGAAAGGTTCACTCAGTTTTTAAGAACTGGGGATACGGCTTTGCTTGAATAGTCGGCAAAGTGAAAATTTTTCCCGAATGTGGAAGGATTCCCGTATATTAAATTCACTAGCCACCGACGGGACGGCCTATATATACGGGAAAAAGCCAGTAGTATATAGGTGATTATATATGACACTGGTAATACGGGAAATCGGTAACAGCCGTTATGTTTATGATTATACCAAAGTGGCGGGAAAAACCAAAGCCACTTACTTAGGGAGGGTTGGAAATCCTCAAACGGATGAAAAAGTCAAAAACCTTGGGAAAAAGCGGGTCGAGGAAGTTCGACAGAAATATCAAAAAATCTCCGGGAAGGGAAAAATATGAACCGAAAAATCCCAATCATCTTAATCATATCCTTAATTATCATAAGTCTAGCTGGGGTTGCTACAGCTTCCCCCCTAGATGATATTCAGAATTGGGCAAATAAGATAAAAGCCCAAGTCCAAAACAATCTTCGTCCTCTAAGTATCAGTGGTGGATCCACGGGAATGACTGTAACTAGCATAAGCCCGAGTACAACCATTTCCAATGATAATGATTTAGCTTCAGCCAACTTTATCGTTAACACAGTTGCAGATGGTGGAGGTCAAAGTGTAGTTGGTACTACCCTCACAAGTCAGACCTTCAAGAGTTATATGTCTGGTTTGACCGTTCAGTATCCTCTCCATCTGGAAGTAGGACATATCAGCGAAACCTTGAGATATCCAATACAAAATCAAGGATCTCTGTATAAGTTTTCTATCACGCATTACGGCAGAACAGGATGGTTAAGTTCTACTCCCGCAGCTTGCCCTTCCGGAACAACCTGGTGTTTCCTATATTTACCCTCTCCTTTAGGTGCGAATGATGCCTATGCTGTGAATCTGGTGTCTGTTGGATCTTATGGTAGAATCGATAATCCAACCATAGATTGGAGCGGACAGGCTACGGTTTCGATCAATGGACAGGCCATCACCAAAACCATAGGAAGCAATTTGGGAGGCTCGGTTGATTTCAGTGATTATAATGGATGGGTGGCAAATGCAAAATGGACTGGAAGTTTGGTGACCGGTCAAGGATATCCAAGCCCTGCTAATTATATCGCAACGTTTCAACCAAATAATAACTTCTGGAGTATATCTACATTTAATTATTATGATTCATATACTCAGTCTCTAGCTACTGAAAAAGCAGCTTTGGGATCTGTCCAGAAATCACCTGCAGGAGGTGCATGCTATGAAAGTACTTGTTCTAACATTCAAACTATTATCAATCGACATAATGCGGTCGTGGACACTCTGGTGTCTCGCAATGATCAGATTGGATATGATGCGGCCACCGTTGTATCTGAGAAGACCTCAGGCACTGCTAGTTCTGGGAATGTAGTGATAACCTTAGCCGATCACAGAATAGGAATACCCCAAATCACATGGCTGGTAAAAGCGGCTAAACTCGGTGTGTTAATACCGGTAGGAAAACCCGAAATAACCAATATCGTGGTGAACCCGTTCGCCAGCGGAGATTCAAACGGGGTAGCAGTAGTTACCTTCCGAAATATTGGTAGTGCCACAGGGACATTCTCCGCAACATTTACCGACCCAACTGGAACTTTCTATCCGACATCTAACACACAGACCGCAAGGACCACAGTAGAAGCCGGTGGTTCTGGAATGATATCTGTACAGATAGGACATGGATCAGCATCATCAGCAATTTCCAAAACTGCTACAATGACCGTAGCAGATGTTAATAAGCCATCCAATATGGCCACAAGAGACTTCACTATATCGATGACAGTTCCAAAGGCTTGTACTCCTGGAGAACAAAGAGCTGACGGTCTCATTGTAAGTCAGTGTCGGACGGACGGAATGAGCTGGCAAGTGATCCTGGATTGTAATGGAAAAACTCTGGACTATCTATCGGGAAAATATTCCTGTAAGGATCTCGATAAATCAGGACTCCCAACGGTCACTCAGACCCCTCCAACTGCTCCATGCACCCAAAATTGCGAAGAAGTGATTGACTTGACCCCAGTTCTCTGGGGTGCTATTTTGGTCATTTTCGGATTCATGGCCTTCACAAAAGGATGGTATAAGAACGGGATGTTCTGGGTCGGGATAGTGATTCTGTATATTATAATCCAGACCTACCTGATTATACAGGGGGTCGGAAGCGCTATTGAAGGTGTTTTATCATGGAGACCTTGGTGAGATTATGACCTTGATAATCAGAGAAATAGGGAATAATAAGTATGTCTACGACTACCGAACAGTAGATGGTAAGACTGAGGCCATTTATTTAGGTAAAGTCGGTGAAGAGAAAACGGAACAAAGAGTCGCAGATTTGGGATCAGAGCGACGATTTCAAGTGAAGGAGAAGGATAAAAAGGCCTTAAACCTAATGGATCAGGGTCTTACGGGCTACCTTATTGATACGGGCCGAAAGACATTATCTCGGAAGAAAGAGGAACCGATAGATGAACCTCACGAATTCAAACCGCGATCAAGCTCGATGAATTTAGATCTGCCCCCAGAACCGTAAAGGTTTTGAGACTTTTTTATTGTATTTTAGTCCTGCATTAATTTTTTATCGTTGACCAAAGAGTCGTTCGGGTTTGGTAGTTCAGAAGCTACCTATGCATCTTGGAATCTAGCATTAATTGAATTCCAGGGCTCGACAATGTAAAGAATAAAAATAGTTAGAGGATTACAGATTTTATATATAAAAGATGAATATATATAGCGGAATGGCACATGTTACCTTATGCCAAGATTTTGCATGAATATATCAGAAACGTTAATGGGAGAATTAAATTCCCTAGTTGAGGAGGACATCTTTACGGATAAAGCCGAAGCGATTCGAGAAGGAATCCGCGATCTAATGTTAAAATATCAGAAGAAGGGAAATAAATGAAAAAAAATATTCAATCGGTTATGTATGGTTTTGCCATAATCATACTAATTGCATTATCTAGTCCCGCTACTGCTGGTGCGGCAGAATGCTTGTCTTGGAAATGGATACAAACAGGGTCTCATACTGAATGCAGCGGTTGGTTTTGTTGGACTGTTCCGGAATATTCGCTAGTATGTACAGAATATGCCCCTGAAATTACTCCTACACCCACACCAACTCCTACACCAACACCAACTCCTACATCAAGTATCACGGGGAAAGTAAGCAGCGGAGGGGCAATATTCAATTTTGGTTCCTCTGATGTCCATAGATACAAAATATTTCAATCGCAGCTTACAAACAATACTCTGGTACTCCGAGCGAATTATTATATGAGTGTTATAGCTAATAGTTATGGTTTCACGCCGAGAGAGTTTGAAAAGAAATATTACCTTGCGGAGGGAAAAAATGAATAAAATAATATTGATTTTTCTAGTATTATTAGCTACTGTGGAAATTTCTTCTGCATGGTCTGACCCTCACATGGTTTCAGGAATTAATACTACAGATACACGTCTAAATGATTCAAATCTTAATACTGTAATCTCAGCCCCCTGCAATGTATTTAATTACCAATATGTGAATTATTCAAATACTATCGATCAGAATAATATTCTAAATGTCACGGTATTTCAATACTATCAGGATGGCGGAAGTCAGTCTTATTTTTGGCTATATAACCATACATCATCCTCCTATGATCTGCAGAGTGCTAACGTTCCGACACCGGTAATTCTGGGGAGCGCTCTAACAAGCGATTACTTCCCACTCTCGGTAAAAGTATTAGGAATATCCTGGAGTGCAGGATGCAATTGGGTAGCTGCAGCGTCAGAAGTGGTAGTCTATATCAATACTCTTCCAACAATACCAACTCTTTTGACCCCGATAAATAATAGTCTGTATAACACTACATCTACTATTAATTTAGCATGGTCTTCTACTGATAATGAAAGCGATGTATTAACATATGATCTGGAAATAAACGGAAGTCTCTATCTGACAAATATTTCATATAATAATACCAACGTCATACTACCAGAAGGGACGTATAATTGGACAGTAAGATCGTATGACGGATATAATTATTCAGAATACACAAATTTATCTTATTTTACCATTGATCTTATCCCCGATATCATAACAGACCCAGACTGTACTTCTCATGGGGCAACTTGGGCGACATGTACCTGGACGGATGCAACCTCACTGAGTTTCGATCATATATATTTGACAAATTACACTGGGTCTAATAGTTCCTGGGACTCCAATGTGTCTGCGGGAGTGGAAACAAAAACATTCTTCGGACTTTCAAAAGGTAATTATAACTTTTCAGCACAAACGGTATCTACTCTAGAAACTATGAGCAGTAATATCACCTGGCTGAACTTTACAGTGAACGACTATAACTTCACATTCAGCAATAAATCGATCTCTTCTACCTCAATTGTTGCTAATACTGGAGCAACAACAATTTCAGTCAAAATCAACGATAGTGATGGCAATATAACTTCAGCAAATGTGATAATCTCTTATATGGCAATACCCTTCACTTATGCAATGACCAATGGGTCTGATGACTTTTGGTTCTTCGCATTTGGATCGGCGAACCAGGGAGCATATCAGATCACTGAATTTAACGCCGTGGATGACAGTGGAGATACCAATAGCACTACCTGGAATCAAACATTTTTTGTGATCGCACAGTCCACCGGTGGAAGTTCTGGAGGTGGAGGTGGAGCACCCACTCCTACAGTGAACAAGACATCGCTTCCTCCTCTTCCAGCTGGGAGTAACATTAATCTCCTAAATATGGGAAAGGATAAAACTGGACGAGAGATCCTCCAGTGGATGTTCATTATTGGGTTTGCTATATTTATTTGGAGTATCCGTGAAGGAACCAGTGATAGTGGAATCTTTGTTGGGTTTGCTTTGATGTTCCTGAGTTCGTGGGGATTGGGGTGGTTATGATAACAGGAGGAAACTAAAATGGCTACCCTAATCAATCAACTTATCCTTTTTGGCCTCATATTTGGCCTGGGCGATGTACTGACAACATATTATTTCCTAAAACGAGGGAGTAAAGAGGGAAACCCAATCGTTAGATGGATACTGAAGAAGTTTGGATTTTCTGGGCTTATCGTCGCTAAAACCATAGGTATTCTGATGACATTCTTGTACGTCGATAACATTGTACTAATCAGACTTGCGATGATTTTCGGCATCGGAGTTTGTGTTTACAATTTATTCCCGGACAAGATGAGCAGAAAACAGGAAATATTATTTTTAGTCAGCTATGGGGCGATAGGCCTACCCTTCATGAAATTCACCTTAAACTGGTGAATTCTATTTTTTAAGATAAGTCCCGTTCATTCAAGTGCAAAGGTTTACAAAGGCGTTAACATAGAGAATTTTAAGGATATAATTGGCATGATCATTCTATTAGACCAGCATTTTCAAATGATAATAGGACTTCAAGCCACAATTTTCTAGTAGTGTAATTTAATAGTGTTGCTAAGGCGTTAAAACCTTGCAAACGGCTCTGTAAAGCTCTGATATTGAGTCAGATGTTTCGATGACATAGAAACATGAGCTAGATTTTCTACTAGGCATATTAGAGCTAATTTCCGGGCAATCAGTTCAAAATGGTAAATACAAATGATTAATATATTAATGAAAATTGAAAGTTTCGTTTATAAACCCAGGGGTGCCGTGGAGCTAGATCACAAGGAGAAATACTTAAAAATCGATGGAAAATGGCTGGTGCCAAGATAATAAAAAGCTGGTTTTAAGAGTTTTACGTATTAATGTATCGATGACTTGATCCATTGATTTCTAAAGATCCCGGAATTTTCGCTGAATTTTCTTTACTTCATCTAATCGGGCCCTTACCTGGGGAGTTACCTCATACTGTTTTCTTTGCGTTTCTTTTCCCATGAATACATCCAGAACTGCCGCAACACAATGCGCAAGAAGATCAAGATTGTAACCTCCTTCAAGTACCGCAGCTACTTTTCCACCGCAGTTCTCCCTGGCAATCGATCTTACAACAGATGCCAGAACAGAAAAACCTTCCACGCTCATTCGCATCTGGGCAAGCCCATCCTTATTGCATGCATCAAAACCCGCTGAAATCAACACGATGTCAGGATGGAATTCACGAGCTGCCGGGACAAGTATCTCCTCAAATGCAGCGATGAAACCTGAATCATCTGTTCCTGCAGGTAGAGGCACATTAATGTTATATCCCTCCCCATCGCCAGTACCTGTTTCATCGAGCCATCCGGTACCAGGATAATGCGGATACTGGTGGGTTGAAAAATACAATACCGACGGATCATCGTAAAACGCATCCTGTGTCCCGTTCCCGTGATGCACATCCCAGTCCACGATCAGCACACGCTTTTTACCCCTTTTCCGGGCATGGCGAGCCGCAATGGCGACATTGTTGAATATGCAAAATCCCATTCCCCTGTTTGGGGTTGCGTGATGCCCTGGCGGTCTTACAAGAGCGAATGAAGAATCAAGTGCATCGATAACAGAATCAACAGCTGTTATGGCCCCTCCCGCTGCAAGAAGTGCTACTTCATATGAATCCCCGGATAAAACAGTATCAGGGTCAAGAGGCATCCCAAGTTCGGAATATCTCCTGGCTTTTTCGATATAATCTTTAGGATGTATATACTCGATTTCTTCAACTCGCGCACGCCCTGGCTCGACCAGTTCCAGCTTCTCCAGCATACCTGTTTCTTTCAGGTGGGCCATTACTGAAAGCAATCGCTCTTTTCTCTCAGGATGTAGTCCTGTATCATGTTTCAGGTAATCGGGATGGTAAATAATGCCCGTTCTGGTCTTAATGTTTGACAATGGAGTAAGAAGAAAATAGAAAAAACCTGTTTAGTGTTTAAGCAAGTTTTTTCCCTGCATTCGGACCATATGTTGCGTCGTATATCTCTTTCACATGGAATATGAGTGCGGACTTGCCTGGTAATTTCTTCGAATCTGCCATTTCTCTGGCGCTTGCAAACCTTTCCCCTTTATTCTCTATATCCACAGTTCCTTTTATCTGGTAGGATTTCTTGGCGTCGCCATCATAAGCAACGATCGCCATATTGGGATTTGCTTCAATGTTTTTTCGTGTCTTGTTGAAGAAATTATCCACAAATAATATTGTTTCATCATCAAGTATCTTCCACATTGTAACAAATACTACGTTGGGTTTCCCACTCTTATCTGCTGTCGCTATAGGCAACGGTTTTTGCTTTGCGACAATATCCTTTATATCTGAAGGCATTTTCACCATAAATTATCACCGTTATTCGTTTAGTTTGCATTTATTATAAAGTTTTTGATTAAATTTGATTTAATTTCGTTCAATTTTGATTCCCCTGTCATTTGAAAGATGAAAAACCACAAGTAATATAAATCCTGATAACAATCAGTCAGCCCATGAAAATATACAGATCATACGAGGATTTACCAAAAATCAAGCTGCCCATGGGACAGGATATCTTTATAAGCGACAGTACGATCCGGGACGGCTCGCAAATGCCAGGAATTGTGATGAAAAAACGGCATAAGACCGAAATATATGAATATCTTCATAAGATCGGGATCGAGAAACTTGAAACTTTTGTCTTTAACGACCGGGACAGGGAAGCTGCCAGGGAAATGCTTAACAGGGGATATGAATTCCCTGAAGTGACAGGATGGGCAAGGGCAAATCCCAAGGACATCGATTTTGTCCTGAGCATGGACGGAATCAAGGAAACAGGTATATTGATGTCTGTTTCGGATTCACATGTCATTGACAAAATGGGTCTTAAGAGCAGGGAAGAAGCCGAACAGAAATATACCGATGCATTACAGTATGCAGTTGACCATGGCCTCAAAACAAGAGCGCATATAGAGGACATGACACGCGCTGATAACGAAGGTTTCGTATTCCCTCTTATCCGGAAACTTCTTGAGATCGATCCTGATTGCATCATCCGGCTTTGCGATACTGTTGGCTTCGGAATACCATTTCCAGGGGTGGATGAGCCATACGGTATTCCTCACATTACACAGCGGCTTTTGGAGATCGGAACAAAAAATATCGAAACCCACATCCACGATGATTTTGGTATGTCGGTAGCGTGTTCCATTGCAGGATACTGGTACGGTGCAAACTGGTCAAGCCTTACTTTCCTCGGGATAGGAGAGCGTGCAGGGAATGCAGAGCTTGAAAAGATAGCTCTTTTCCTGATAGAGAGAGTAGAGGGATTTGAGAAATATGACTTAAAATCCATCACTGAATTTGCGCGATTCATGGAAAGTGAGATAGGAATACGAGTCCCGCGCAACAAATCGGTTGTAGGGAAGAATATTTTTGCGCACGAAAGCGGGATTCATGCTGCGGGGATCATCAAGAACCCGTTTACGTATGAACCTTATCCTCCAGAGGTCGTTGGCGGGAAGAGGGAATTGATGATAGGTGATTCTTCAGGGCTTGAAGTAATTCGTTTCAAGGTTGAAGAGGCGCTTAATGAATTGATGCACGTTGAGATCAGGATCGAAAAGAATGATACGCGTGTAAAGGCTATCCAGGCTGATATCCAGAAATTGTATAATGAAGAGAAACGCATATCAGCTATCTCCGACGAAGAACTGAAGAAATTTGTCGAGAAGTATTTTATGCTTGAATCGATTATTGATGAACATAACCTGAACGAAAAAATGTATAATCGGAAAAAATAATTTTGCTGTAACCTGACACTAACTCAGGGATATCACCCATTGGCTATTGCCGTTGTCCGTCCCCGTTACCCTCGTGTCAGGTAATATCGCGTGTACCGCATTGGGGTTGTCTGTACGGTCATCGATTTGGCGTTGCCGTTCTCCCGCAAGGACCTATCAACACGATTTTCCAGATTTCGTAGGTCTGGAAACTTATAATTGGTTTCTAAGTATATAGGCTTATTGTCCCGCAAATTGATTTTGCGCTATGCTCTGAAATAGTTTGAGTTTTTACACCCTTAGCATCTTCATAATGTCGTGTTTGGTGACAACACCTATAACCTTACCCATTTCTAACACCAGGACCGCGGGATTCTTTTCAAGTATCCTTGAAACCGTATTGGCATCTGTTGTCGGGGAAATCGTAGGAAAAGAGTCACCCATGATGTCTATGACGAAAAGATGTGACACTTTCCTGAGGTCATGATCTGTCATTGAGCGGACTATCTGATCAGATGATATACTCCCGACAGGAACGCCATTGTCGATAACAGGCATCTGTGAATACCCATGTTCTTCCATGATCCTGGCAGCCTCCTCAACTGAACGATCTGAACTTGTATGAATAACAGAAGGATGCATAATTTTCCTGACGTCGATCTTTTCTTTACGTGCCTCATCAAAAACATTGAATATTTTACGAAGCGTTGAAAGCCTGGGATCAACATCTCCCGATTCTATGCGGGCAATAAGAGGCTGGCTTACACCCGCACGTGAAGCGAGTACATGCTGGGTCAGATTTAGTTCAAGCCTCAATTTCTTTATATCATCCGGAGCTGGAAGAAACATTAATCACTATGGGTAATCCTGAAGAATTACACATTATTTTTGACACCTCATTTTAGTTTTTAGTAAATATTACTGCTGCTCATATTTATAAATCTATTGTATAATTCCTGATCCCCGAAATCTATATATCACAATCAATCCATTTTTCTTAATAAGGAGTGATTTTATGAAAGTTAGTGAAAAAATGACTAAAAATCCTGTCACAGTAGATTCTTCAGCTACTGCTAAGGAAGCTGCTGATAAGATGAAAGAAGAGAATATAGGAACAGTACTTGTTACAGACAAAGGTCGTTTAACAGGTATAGTGGTTGACAGGCAAATCATTACGAAGGTAATAGCAGCGGGGAAAGACCCGGCTAAAGTCAAGGTAAGTGAATTCATGACTGAGAGCCCTGTTACAGCCAATCCTGATATGGAAATAGAAGAGGCTTCAAAAATTATTGGAGATATGGGTTACAGGAGAGTTCCGGTTGTGGAAAATGAGAAACTTATTGGAATAATATCTGTTGCCGATATTGTAGAACATGCCAGGACATGCAATACATGTATGACAAATATACTCAGTGAGGCTGCCAAAGCAGAAAGATAAATTTTGCAATTTTGAATCAGGCTCTAATTTCATCTCTAATTACTTTTAATTATGTCATTAGGATGAACGAGAAGATCATCGAAATAGAGCTTCCTGTTTGTTCTGGACATATAGAGCCGAACCCACCAGATAGTTGTAAGTGGCGAGATAATTGCTAATGAAATTAAAAAGCTGATATACGGCCATATTGTTGAGATTATCGGGATTTGTCCAATTATCTGGTCAATTATAATAAAAACCAGGGCTATAACAAAAATAAATATGAATAATAGAATTACTTCAACCGTATTCTTTTTAAAAAAAGATAAACTGGCCGTCAGGCTTTCTAGTGGCCCCAGATTATCCGCGACGAGTGCAAATCTGAAAACAGCCAGCACGATGCTCAGGATAATTAAATAGGCTGCCCATAATAAAAATCCGCCTGCAAGTAAAGCAAAAGCTCCGATATTTTCTGAAGTTGGCATTTTAGAACTATCAATATTCATTGCTCCAGGCACGATGAAAATTATACCGACAAGTGAAAGTAAACTGAAAAGTATTTCTGCAAGGAACATGTTTATAACATTCTTTTTTCCTGCATCCCTCATTATGGACAAGTTGGATTTTCCCGATTCAGTAGCCTGTATTGCCATACCGATAGCTCCTGAAATGAAATATGCCTGGATGAAGAAAAGAATCAGGACAATTATCATAACTATTATAGCGATTTCCACTATATGCTGTCCAATGAGTGGAAGCAGAATGGAAACAAATTCCTCAGGACTTTTGGCATTCTGAATGTTTGATAAAGATGATCCGAAAATACCTGCAAATCCGAAACCGGCCAAAAGTACCACCAGCAGGAAAGAAATAAAAAAATTGAGAATAAAAGGTATGCAAATATTAAAATTTTTTGTGTATGTTTCAAAGCCGTTACTGATGATTTTTCCTGTATCTTCCACCATATTCATTTATCCTTTTCAGTTTACCAAACTTCTCAGTTAAATATTTCTGACAAAAATTAAATGCAATCCAAACAAAATGACGTTCCCGGTTATGGCCGGGAATTTTAATATTACTTTGATTCCTCTTTCTTTTCTTCCTTATCCATTTCTTTATCCATCTTGTAATCATCATAACCCATCCATGCGATGATTAAACCCACAAAGAGAAGGACAAGGCCAATAGTGGCTTTCAATAGATCTATAAGTTTATCCAGATAGCCGAGGTATCCTGCTATTCCTGTATACCATAAAATACCAATAATCAAAATTACTATACCAATTAACATCTTAATTATATTATTTACCAGAGACATAATTTCACCCAGTTTAGATTGTTTTATCCCATATTAAAGTTTTTTTATGAACTATAACTAAAAAACTATATACCCCAACCAACATCTAAGCATCATGCTGGGCTCGTGGTCTAGTCGGCTATGATATCGCCTTTACACGGCGGGGATCCGGAGTTCGAATCTCCGCGGGCCCATATTATTTTAATATGCAAGTAATGAAACGATTATATTCTCTAAAAAAGATAATTCTTTATGATCTCACCGGAAAAATGTACTCTTTGTAATAATTCCACTTTTTATCTCATAACATTTAAAAATGATTACAAAAAACCTGGTAAACGAATTTATTTCCACTGCAATGAATGTGACCTGATCTTTGTACCTGAACAATTCCATCTTTCGCCCACAGATGAAGAAAAGCGATATTCGCTTCACAATAATATACTTTCAAATGAAGGTTATGTGAACATGTTCCGGGAAAAAATAAAACTTATACAGCAATATTGCCCGGGCATAAGCTCAGTACTTGATTATGGGTGTGGTGATGAACCTGTCCTGGTTGAGTTACTGAAACAAGAGGCATATGATTGTGATGGCTACGACCTTTATTTCCATCCTGATTTTCCAGTAAGATCATATGACCTCGTCATTTCTACAGAGGTTTTCGAGCATTTCAGGGATATCAGGAATGAGTTGACAAAAATACATTCACTTCTAAAACAGGGAGGATTTCTTGCTGTTATGACATTACTTCATGGCCATGTAGAGGATTTTGAAAATTGGTGGTATCATAGTGATCCAACACACATTTGTTTTTTCAGCATGAAAACGTTTGATTGGATCTCAAAGCAATTTGGATTTGAGATAATTTATTCGAATCAAAAAAATTTTATAATATTAAAGCTAAAATAAATTTAATGTTAATAGCTCTGCTGATTCTATAGATTTAAATCGGATAAGATGGGTATGTTATTGCTTCCCTCCCCATCTGCCCAGCATTATTATTGCAATAACACATATAACTGTTACAACTACAGCCGTGATAACAAAAAGTCCCCATTGGCTCCAGGTTCCGCCTGTAGTAGTTAAAGGGATTCCACCTGTAGCGAATGCTGAGAGTACAACCTGAGTCCAGACCATACCAATAACTATTCCAAATGCTGTTCCCAAAGACGTTGCCATAGTCTTCTTTATTTCACTTTGACTCAACTCAACCATATTCCATACCTCAATTAGTAGTTGCATATATTTCTATATAAAGTGATTGTTTTCTTCCTCCATAAACCGCTTTAGTCTGTATTTTTCAAATAATGAACAAAAATAATTAGCTTTTTATTTTTCTCATAACGATCCCTTCCGCCACCTTGGGAAGGAAAAGTGTTGACTTCTGTGGAAAATTCTTCCCTTCTATAAACGCTTTTCTCTCAACGTCTTTGATTGAGAACGGATTCAAAAGAAAAGCAACTTTATATTCCTTTGAGTCCACTCTCTTTATGGCTTGCGCAGGACTTGCGTTAAAAGACACATCATCTACGGGTTTTCCCTGTATGACAGGATTGATCAGCCATTCATGAAGAACTATAAGATCCAGGCCAACAATTTCTTTTTTTTCTCTTGAAAGATCATGAACAGCTTTCTCATCAGCCCTGAGGATGCTGAATCTCTTTCCATCGTACATGCCGAGCTTAACATCAAATTCACTTCTGCGTTTCCTGAGCCATGAATAGAACTCCTCATCGTTGGTATCGCTTTCCCAGTCTGTTGAAAAATTCTCCCTTATTTTTTGTGCAAGTTCCTGTTCATTGAAATTGCGTATTGCCCGGTGCCATGGTAAAAGTAAAAGAGCCTTATCCTCTCCTTCCATCAGCATCATCATCGTATATTCAATACTATCCCTTTCTTTCAGGAGATTTGAAGCTGTATACCTGTGATGCCCGTCAAGTATGAGAAGCCTCAGATCTTTTGTCAATTTCCTGATCTTCCGGATGAATTTTTCATCGGTTATCTCCCATAAAAAATGACGGCTGCCGTCCAGGATGACATCAACAACGGGAGGCTTATCCGGATCAGGCACAAAGTCCGGGCGCTTAAAACCCAGGTATTCCTCGAAAAGGTTATTCAAATCATGACCTGGCATGCTGTATTCAGCAGCAATAGGTGAAAAGTTCATCATACTTTCTTTCATCAACCTGTAGCGTTCATTTGAATTTACTTCAAAAATATTTTCATGCCCCACGATATTTCCCTTTCCGAGTTCTTCAACTTTAACAAGCGATACAAGACCGAAAACAAAATACAGGCTTTTTCTGTCTTTTTCAGGAAGAAGAGCCAGTATTTCAGGGGTGAGAGAATACATAATCCCGTAAATATAAAGAGCAGGTTTTTCTCTTTCTACGAGTACTTTTGAACTGATAAAACGGTCGAGTTCTTTCGCTGCATATTCAATAAATTCATCCCTGTCCATATCCTTCCTTCGGGTTGTAACATGGATTATGTTATTTGCCTCACGTGCGAATTTCTGGTAATTTGCGGCGTCTATGGTATCATAAACAGGACAAATAAGTTTATCTACCTGCATCCGGGGATTAAGTATTGTTGCTTTAAAAGGTCGAATTTGTACCATTAGTGAGCATCCTTAAAGGTCTTCTTTTTTTCGGTTCTCAAAGGTCAATATAGAACATGAATGTTTCGAGACCATACAAGACTATACAATGCCATTTGCAATAAAGTCCGGTTTTTAAGGTCTCACAGTTGCAACGATCTTACCCTGCCTGAAAATCCTTATTGTACCGCCGCTTTGTGAAATAACCACTCCGATTGAATCAGTCCTCTGGGTTATGGCTGCTACTGAAGAGTGGCGCGTGCCAAGACCTTTTTGCAATTTTACCATTCCTGTATCCAGGGTAATGTAGCGCCCGGCAGCTTCAACAACCCCATCTCCCGTTACCACAAAGGCCCCATCCAATTGTGCAAATTCTTTGATATTATCACGTATATCCGGGTCTGTTATCAATTTATCTTCTCTTTTGTATCCCTGGAAAGGGTTCATTATAAGCTGCCGGGATTTTGCCATGACGTTTTCCGAATCTCCCAGCAGGAAAGCTGTACCAATGGAACGGCCTTCCCGTCCTTCTGTACTTATTTCAAGTGCAATTCTGATTACCGCTTCAAAGACCTTCTCATTTACACCTGTTCCTTTTAACAACTCTGTTATATCATTTTGTGAGCTTTCATCTACCCGGGGTTTTTTGACTTCAATGGTACCCAGCTTACTTTGAAGCAAAGCCAGGCGGCTCTGATAATAACCTATAAGGCTCCTGATAATACTTATTTCACTGAAATCATCGGTAATTTCAGCTGCATTCTTGAATCTTGCAATTGCCCTGATATATAATTCCCTGGCCAGCTCAAGATCTCCTCTATCCTGTGCGTTTTCAGCCCTTTTTACAATATTTCGTCCATCATCAAGAAGAACGTTCTTGCCCAATTTAGATCCCTTCAGTATCCTTTTGATAATTTCAAGATGATAAGCGTTCTAATAATATAAGGCTAAAGGTTAAAATAAAGGAATTTATTATTTATTATGAAATCAATTCCTGATAATCCGCAAACCTGATTTCAAAACCTGCCAGTTAGCTATAAACTTTGTCAGATGTTGTAATATTTGAATTGGTTTAATATCGGCTTCAGCTTTCATATCCCATTCTAAGACCTGCCTTGTGAAATCAGAATTCCAGTTGATTGTATGTGCCGCCCGTAACGAAAAGAGTATAGAATGCAGGAACCCGGTTATAATCCCAGTATAGGCAGGATCTTCCAACCCAAATATGATATTGGCATCAAGATATTTTATTCTGAGGGAATAAAATAAATTTTTTAAAAGCCGTAATATCGGTCTTAAAAGATAAAAAATATCCTCTAAATGCGGCCTTGATTTCTTTACCTTCTTAGATTTTCCTATTTCTTTAAGCCCTGGAAGTTTCTCTTTATGTGTCAACCCAGATACCCGTCTCCCCAGAACAAGGACTTCTGTTGTCTTATCTTTTAATGTATATCTTAATAGGAACACTATCCAGCCCAGGCTCAAAAACCCATCTATTTTTCCTTCTGCCCTTGCTGAATTAATACTGATAGTCACCGGGGATAGCAGCATCGCCACTGCAATAACAGAAAGAACAATTATTATTGCATTGATCATCAAAAACTTGTTAAGTTATGATTTCCTGTAATTCTTAATCGCTGCACTCTTCCTTATTGCACTCTTCTTTCATTGGTTTATATTTTTCCATTATCTGCGGGATTATTTCAGATACTCGTTCGATAACACCTTTCTCTTTAATAGCGAACAATTGTACGTCTTCCTTTGATACTACAAGAAAAGCAATCGGCTGGATGCTGGCTCCCGCGCCTCCTCCGCTTCCTGAGCCCTGGTCGCCTGATTTTCCTTTTCCTTCGCCAACACCGCTCCCGAATCCGAAACTTACCCTGGTAACCGGGATTATTGTGCGCCCTTCCACAATTATATGCTCACCGATGACGGTCTTTGTGGAAATCATATTTGCGATTTTTTCAGTCAGGACTTTAAGTGTTTCATCTAAATTCATCTGATTCACTCTCCAATTATTCATTTTCTTTGCTTCTACTTAAAGCTATTTACAAAATTCTTCTTGCAATCGGAAGTTTCCTTATGTAGCTGCTCAGTAAGAAACAAAGACTTACCGCAAGAGGTGCGACTAATACAAACTTAAGAAGGGGACTTATCATTATACCCCGGAGGCTGAGTGCAAGCAAGACAATGATAGGAGAATGAAAAATATATACAGTTATACACTTGCAGACATCGATTTTAGTAATCTGCCCTGATAGTTGTATTTCTTGCGAAATAACACTGTTAATGCTATGATAATAGCTACACCGAGGAATTGTTCCCACAATGCGTATGTAAAAGCCTGCCAATAGAGTCCTCCTGCAAGCAGGGCTGGATCTCCGGCATACATAAACAAGAAAAGTAAAACAGGAAAGAGCATCAGGAGAGCTATAGCAATCCATGACCACAATTTACCAGTCTTTTCAGATATTTGCAAAAACCAGTTTCCTCTGCAGGCAATCAAGCCGATGATGAACATTGCGATATATTGAGGAAAGAAAGGAATCTGCAAATGAAGAAGCTCAAAATACCACCCTATTGGAAACCATATCCTGACAATGAATGTAACTACCCCCAGAATAAAAGCAAAAATTGCTATGGTAGTATTTCCCGGAATTTTGCTCTCTCTATCTGTCCTTTTTGTCAGCCAGCGCCAGATGCTATAAAAAATGGCAAATATCAATAATGTTTCAACAAACCATAAAGGTCCGGTGGCAAGACCTTTATAATTACCGATATATAAATCAAGAAATTCCAAAAAAGAACCGGTAAAGCCTTTAGATAACGCCAGCACGTATACTATAAGTGGATCGATGAAAATGATATAGAATAGCAGGGGTATGCCCAGCCTCAGCAGCCTGTCCTTAAAAAAATGCCAGGCTCCCTTTCTATCATAAGAACCTGGAGTAAAATAGCCTGCAATCAGGAAAAAGAAGCCCATGAAAAAGGACTGGCTTACAGCAAGAAGAAATACATAGAAGATACTTTCAATCATTCCTGCTTTGAATTCCTGATAATACCAATCACCCACAGGAGCTCCATATGTTATTGCCAGGTGAACCAGAATCACAAGAATTATAAGAGGAATCCGGAGATTTTCGATGAACAACAAACGATCTTTTGACATTTTTACCTCACTTTGAGTGTATAGCCGACCTTTAATCAAGTGAAGCAATAGACTTCCCATCGTAAGCCTAATATCACATACAGGAAATACAGATGAGCATGAAATATCCACCCACAAACCTTATTCAGGCATTCGGTCTTGCGGATGCATGGGCGCAGGCTGTGAATTTTGTCATGAAAAACGGCATGGAAATAAAAACGGAGTATGGCCCCATGTCAAAGGATATCTGTTCTGTGATAGAAATTCGCGAACCGTTTGCAGAACCCATGCTGCACCCGCAATTCCCTACAAAGGAATTGCATGTGAAGGAGTATCTGCGGCAGTGGGAAAGGGATTATGACTGGAAAAAACAGGGTTTTGAATATAATTACATGGACAGGCTCATAAATTATCCCTCGCGAGGTAAGGATGTTGACCAGCTAAAAGCGATAAGAGAACTTCTGCCAAAGGGTGTTTCAAGAAGGCGCCAGGCAATCACATGGATACCGGAGCGCGACCTTTTTGTTCCGGAAGACCAGCCCTGCCTGCAAAGAATCTGGGTAAGGGTGATTGGTGAGGGAAATGCCGAAATGCACTGCATGTGGCGCTCCCGTGACCTTTTTGCAGCCTGGAACAGCAATATGGTGGGTCTTGTTACAATGATCAGAAGGGAAGTACTGGAGCCAAATAATCTCAAACTCGTCAAGGTCGTGGATTTCTGTAATTCATTGCATATTTATGAAGCGGACTGGGAAGCTGCATCGAAAGTAAAACCATTGCCAAAGAGCCCGCAGATGATGAGATAATTATTTCTCATTCCCGGAGTTATACGTATTTCTGAACAATCAGCAGGATTTCAGGCGAGATATGGTGTTTCAGGGTAACGCTTGCATGCTCCGATTTTACAAGTCCATTTTTTGCCATTGTTTTCATATGAAAAGCTACGGTAGGCCGGCTGATTCCTATAACAGTGGCAATTTCCCTGTATGATAATCCTGGATTTTTTAGAAGGGTTAATAAGATCTTCCTTGGTGTGCTTTCTCTCAAAGCAGATAACACTGCCTGTTCCGAACTGGAGAAGGTTGAGTCATTTAAAAAATATCGTTTGTATGCTTTATTTTGAACGCTTGTTATCAACCCTGCCATTTCCAGTATTTTCAAATGGTACTCAGCAGTGCCTTTATTGATTTTCAACTCTGAAATAAGCTCTCTGAAATAGACACCAGGATTTTTCTTGATAAAAGTATACATACTCAACCGATTCTTGTTATCAAGTGCATTAGACCTTAAAATTCTCTTAAAGCCACCTGAAACCAGGGGAAGTATCTTGAATGAACCCAGAAAAGCGAATATCAAACCCGATATCCAGGCGATTTGAATCCACATGGGAAGATCCCAGAAAGTGACGGTTGCATCAGCGCCTCTTGAGTCTATCAGTCCATCCCGGGGTGCATAAGGCTCAACCGTATAGCCCCCTGTATCAGCTCTGGCAACATAGTTAAAAGCCAGAAAAAAGGTCAATATTAAAGCTATCCATTGTTTCATATCAGATTTGTAGATGATTGTTACAGAAAATATATAAACTGTGTTGTTATATAAACTGTGTTGTAATTTAATAGACTACATGGTGATAAATTGAGCGGCTTTGGTATAATTGGAGTCGAGGTATTTTTAATCATTGCTGCAGTAATGTTGTTTGTTTTTTGGGTCTGGATGTTGATAGATTGCCTGAAGAGACCGGATAATAAGTTCAAAATCGGTGGAAATAATGCAAAACCCATCTGGATTCTGGTTATAATTCTTACAGGGTTTATCGGGACAATGATTTATTATTTCCTTATTAAAAAAACGGATTCACATCAGGACAGGATTATTGGCATTGTTTTAATAGCATCAGTAGTTATGGTCATATTTTTTATAGCCGGTCAATTTGTGGTAACTACAAGAAGTACTTTCTCTATCGAGCCGTATCCTCCAGGTAAATTACCACAATCCGTTGAAATTCCAGCAATATCACCCACTCCCATAACACCTGTATTGCCCCCGGTTAATCAAACACTGCTATCCAATGCGACCACATTTCCGGCTATCATGGCAATCCAACCCGATGCCGGAACGACCGGAACAAAAGTTGTTATCACCGGTACAGGTTTTACAACCAGGGATAATAATGTCGCCTTCAGGCTGGCCCCTGAGGATTCACCTGCTGCGAGCTATCAAGTCGGTTACATAAACAATATTATATCAAGTGACGGCAGAACTATTGAATTTGTAATACCAGATATGTTAGGCGCATGCGCATTTCCTCTGCCTGAAACAACCCCGGTCACAGTGTGCCCTCGGTTAGGTCTCAAATTTAAACCCGGTACTCAAACATATCCTGTCTTTGTGGTTAATCAGAATGGCACGAGCAATAGTGTTGATTTTACTATGTCACGGTAATCAGGGGAGGATATACACTTGAAAAATTCCGGAAATAGAAAATTAGCGACAATTATTTTTATTATATTATTCCTATGGATGCTGTCCCCGATATACATTCCAAATGATTATTCAGGATATGTGGGGGAAGAAAAAGAAATAATAGCGAAGGCGGTGGATGACGCTGATATTGAGTTAGGTCCTATCCAGAGAATTAGTGTTAAAAGTTTTATAAGATACGATTCCGAATGGGAAATAAAAATCATTCACTACACAATTTTTAACATACCAGTTAGAGAGTCTGACATAACTGTTGCAATATCCGATGATGGTTTTCATGCCACGGATGGCAGTTTCAGAGATTTGATACCCTTTGCATCATGGATTATTTTGCTATCTGTTCTTGCTACCTATTTTATTATGTTTTTCTTACCTGTCCTGTTTATTGGTTACTTAATCAATAAGAAATGGCGGCTTGCGCCGCTATTGCGAAACCCCAAAATTTACGGTTTGCCTGGGTATATACTGGTAGCAGCGCCCTCTCTTTTATTCTATTTTGAAATGATAGCCGGAATTCGATATTATCCTGCAACTCATATTACGGAAACGACATGGCAGGGCACTTATCAGCCTTTTTATCTGTATCTTATCTCTGGAGCAACGGTTGCTGCTATAGGCTGTTATCGAAGCGCATTTATGGCATGGCTCGGAAGCATTCTTGTTCTGGCACTTTCAATATCGTTAATATTCAGGGCAGGTTTACTCCCATTTATAGGAGCCATCGTTCTTTTAGCAGGTGCCGCTTTTATGACCTTTAACAAAAGAAGAAAAAATGATAAATATGAACAATAATCGGAAAAATGCTTTAATTTTGGCTTGCATATCTTTCGCAGCATCGTTACTGGTTTCAGTATATATAACGACCTTCCAGTACTCTCCAGTAGTTGTCCTTTACCCCTTCGTTTCACTTCTTGGAATAATCGGAATATTTTCGAGAAAAAAAGAGATTTTAATTGCCTCTGCACTCATATCCCTTGCTCTTATGACCCTTGGCATGATGACTGTCGGCGGGCTATTTTTTATTTCTTCCTTGCCACTTTTAATCTCCATTTTCGTGTATCCGGGTGATTTCGAAAAAGTGGAAGTTAATGAAAAATCAAAAGGAATTGCAAGAATAATAATGATAGCATCTTTATTTGCTGCCGTTGCAGCAGGTATTGCGGAAGTATCGTGGCTGTATGTAAAGTTTTCATCAGGAAAATGGATACTTTCTGATATTGAATTCATATTCCTTATTTTACTTCTGGCAGTCCTGCCTGTTCTGGGTTTGACAGGAATAAGCAGGAGAAACCAGGATTTTTTGAGCACACCGGCTGCAATATCCGTAGTATTAGCTGTATTTATGGGAATATTCCTGAGACGGCCAATGTTCCTGGTCTCTACATTGCTATTTATGATCTCCGTGTTTGTATATGGGAGCGGAACCAGGAGGCAAATAAAAAAAGAAACAGTAGATAAGGGGCTTAAGAAGGCTGCCCTGGTTCTGGCAGTTGCATCCATGCTGGTTGCCGTGATCATAACACTGTATTCAGAAATCGTATTAATTGCCGACGGCTGCTATACTTACCGCACATCATCAACCAGCGGCGGAACAATATGCAGTGATTTCCGTCCTGACTATGTGATTCCCGTGGTCCTTTCCTTTTTCGGGATCGCCGGGATTCTCAGGGAAAATAAACTCCTGCTATATTCATCGGCAGCAATATCTTTTGTGCGGATTGTTGTGTATTTATCGCAAATTGCGGTTTTATTCCTTCCATCATTCCTGATGCTGATAATCTCGGCATTCGTTTACCAAAAGGGGATAAGGAAAGGAGAAGGTATGGAAGAAACTGCAAAAAACAGCAGGCAATATTATGCTCTATTGCTCCTGTTTGCCTTCGTGGTTCTCTGGATAATCGCAGTGTATATTTTCGTGCAGCCAGGCAGTATTAATGGGGAGAGCGGATATGCGTCCATACCGGCTAAACAGATTCCTTAATTTGCATTGTTTTCTCCACAATTATGCAAGCAGTGCAGCCCCTAAAGCACCGGTTATTTGTGGCTCTTCCGGCAGTTTTATTTTGATATCCAATACCTTTTCCAATGTCTTTACTATTCCAGGGTTTTTCGCAACCCCGCCCACAAAAGCCACATCGGGTTTTATCCCCAGCTTTTTAACCATAACTATAGTTCGCTGGATGATACTTTCAATAAGACCCGCTGCTATATCTTCCTTTTTAACCTGTTGGGCCCTCAGGCTGACAACTTCAGATTCCGCGAATACTGTACACATGCTGCTGATCTTTGCCGGATTTTTTGAGAGTTGAGCAAGCGTTCCCAACTCGTCCAGAGATATTTCAAGAGCTTTTGCAGTATATTCCAGGAACTTACCCGTCCCAGCCGCACACCTGTCATTCATCAGGAAATCCACAACTTTACCATTCTCCATGCTGATCACCTTGCTATCCTGGCCGCCAATATCGATTATCGTATGTGCTGCCGGGATAAGATAGCAAACACCCCTGGCATGGGCTGTGATCTCGCTGATAGTTTTATCTGCAAAACCAATACTGCTTCTGCCATATCCTGTTGCCAGGATTTTTCCAATCCCGGTCTCGTCCATACCGCTCTTTGACAGTACTTCCTGGTACGCCGCCTCCCCCGCTTTCCTAAAATCAAAACCTGTAGGTATAATGGCGTATCCTGTGATTTTATTTTCACAAAGCACAACGGCCTTGGTGGTCGCAGCTCCTGAATCAATTCCAATAGATATCATTCAAGCATCTCCAGAAAGGCATCCACTCTTGTCTTTATCTGTTCAGTGTCAGCCCCGCTGTAATCCGATTCTATGGAAAGGAGCGGAATACCTGACTTTTTCAAAGCTTCTGCAACCCTGTATTTCTCAACATTGTATCCATGGCAGAACTGAAGGGTATAATATACAACCCCGTCAACATTGAAATCCCCGGCAAGCCTCAGGATCTGATCGATTCTTCGATCGTTCGGATACATGCAGGCACAGGGGATCTTCAGATATCTCTCTGCCAGGGCTCTCATTAGCTCTTTATTCTCATCAACTAAATCCCAGAATGCTCTTGTTCCGGTGCAGCTTTCCTCTACCACGATCAACCCGCCACGATTCTCAATAATTTCCGGAACCTTCATATTTCCCGATGCCATCGGGCAGCCGGATATCATAATCCTCGGCCCGGAGTTCTCTCTTTTCTTGACTTTCAGCTCATCGAGCAGTAAAACAAGATTCTTTCTAAACCCATCAGGCGACAGAAAATGCATCTGCTGAAGAACTTTTAGCATCTCTGTTCCCCTGATTGGCGGCGAGTCTCTTTTTCTTAACTCATAGAGTTCATGGAGCAATTTCCTTGTTTCATTTGCAGACTTTATTTCATTCCTGAGTTTAGCGTCAGTAATTTTATTGCCTGTCAGGTTTTCCAGAACGCATTTCAAGCTTTCCAGTTCTTTAATATAGTATTCCAGCGCGTTTTGGTTTTCAGGTTTCTGCGGAAGATCCATGACATGGATTGGGATGTACTGGTTCAGGAGTTCATACATCTTCTTTTTTCCATCACATGTAGCCTCTGCGATAATCAGGTCAACCAGACCAAAATGAGGACAGGATTTAGTCTTACTGCATTTCTGGTCAATTACAGAGCCAAAAGAGGATTTGATCAGAGGACAGAGGTTTCTTGGCAAATATTGCTCTGCCGCCTCAATGGGGGCGCTTCTTCCGCCGCATAGTATTACCCGATCCACACCACAAGCATAGATGAGTTCATCCGGGACATAAAGACACAGTGTTCCTACTATTTTCTTGCCCTCTTCTTTATTCTTCAGTATTTGATCTATCCTTTCGGGAAAAGCGTCCTTGAAAAGGTCCAAACTCTTTATAAAAACAATATTTTCTACAATTTTATCCATCATATGTTATTTCTTTATCAACCAAATACTAAAACCTTGTCCGATTCTTCGACTATATGGAGCATATCATGCATTGTAGATATCGGGCAGACCTCGCTCCCCTTCATCTGCCTCAGTTTCAGGCATGTTCCGCATGTAAATATCTGACCTTTATGCTCTACAAACAGCCCGATCTGTTCCTGCACATTGAATTTTTCATTCTTAATAAGTTCGCTCTCCACACCTTTACCCAGGAGAAACACTTTTATCTCGTGCTCTATAATTAAAGATGTTACGCCAAATCTAAAGGCATTCCATACAGTTTCCGGATCATTTGTGTTTATAATTATTCCTATTTTCATGATAACCTCTTTGCTAACTTCTCATTCTCTGCCAGTTTCTCTAAAAGTACTTCCCTCATCAAATCAAATGCCTGCAAGATTTTCGGGTTAGCAATTTTGTAGTAAACATTTGCCCCATCCCTTCGCGTAGTAACAACATTATTCTGCCTCAGGACGGTGAGGTGCTGTGAAATGTTTGCCTGGAGCACGCCAGCCTGTTCTGCCAGTTCATTAACGGTTTTTTCTCCATCCCTGAGAAGGTTTATTATCTCCAGCCTTTTTGGGCTTGTGAAAACTTTACATATCTGCGCATGCATTTCATAAATTTTCTTATTCATTATACCTCGGTTCAATTTTCTATATTAAAGCACCTTTCCTGCATAAAACCTGCAATCAGCCATAGAGCACTGCTTATTCCTGAAACTATGCTCGCATTTGAGTCTTGATACCGGAATATGTTCAAGTTCAACGCCAAGCACTTCCTTAAAATATTGATTTGCAGATTCTATTGCAGTAAAGGTGCTCCGTTTACAACATCTGGCTCCCCTGTTACTTGCTATTGCCGCAAGTACCCTTGAAGTCATCATATTTGCAGTTCGCCTTTCATGGTCTGTCAGCGGTGTGGCTTTCAGTATGGTGCTCATTGCAATGCCTGTGGCAATAGCAGCCGCATCAGTGCCATATAAACCACAATAGCCACCAGGCACAGTAGCGCCGCGTCTTATAGCTTCTTTGATTTCTTCATTCGTCACTTTGCCTGTAAGATTTTTGTACGCAGTGACCAGCACTGCTGCTATCATGGCATGATGCTCAGGCCCATGCATGGGCATGGTTGGATGCTTCATAATTGTCTTTGCCATTTCCATGGGGTTTGTTGAACTTGAAGATAGACAGAACTGGGTGATTATCTTTATTGAGTCGCTTGCATGGCATTCATTGCATACATAATGACCAGACGGGCAATGGATGTTGGCAGATTCTGCTTTCCCGCAATAGATGCACGTTACAGGAATAGCCGATGTTAAATAAGCAAGTTCTTCGCCGCATATCATACAGTTCTCAGTTTTTTTATTTTCCATTATTTCCTCCTTTAAATCAAGAAGTCGTTAGCAGCATTGCGGTTTGCGCTTTTTCGGAGTATAAGCAAACCCCACTGCAAATAGTTTATTAAAATCATATTATAATGTATGAATATTCATATATATGAATCTTATGTTCATTTTATATTTGAATTTGTTTAGGGGTTTTGATCAGATAGTACACTATACCTGCCAGAAGAGCGACGCTACCTGTTATCCATGCATCCCGCGCAAAGAAAAACAGCAACAAGACACAGGTTAGTAATCCGATACTTGCCATGGCAAAAGAAACACGGGATAATCCAAGTAGCGTTGTCAAAAGAACGCTCAGGGTAGCTGCAAGATATTCAGCGCATCGAATAAGCCTAATGTCTTTTTCAGTTCAATTGTTTATTTCTTCATTCCTTCAATAACAATGAATCCACCTTTATCAAATCCTTTTTCAGGCTCTTCCTCTAATTCAGGAAAAGCGAAAGGTTGCAGAAGGGTTTGATATGATTCTAAATATCTTATTCCTACCTCATTGAACATTCCAATAATTTCGTTACCTGAAT
Organism: Candidatus Methanoperedens sp.; assembly: GCA_012026795.1. Lineage (NCBI taxonomy): Archaea > Methanobacteriati > Methanobacteriota > Methanomicrobia > Methanosarcinales > Candidatus Methanoperedentaceae > Candidatus Methanoperedens > Candidatus Methanoperedens sp. The sequence goes on along the minus strand of VEPM01000029.1, from coordinate 22,805 downwards.
AAAATGTCGATATTTTGTAAAATTCACTTTCCTCCCTTTTAGCTTCATAGAGCCTTCCTAACCGACTATCTTTATTGATCTCTCCAATAATTAAGCTGCCACCTTTCTTTAAAACCCTGCTTGCTTCATTCAACACGTGTATCGGTTTTTCTGCAAAACAAAGGGTAACAACCACGAGAACAAAATCAAATGTAAAATCCTTGAATGGCAGGTTTTCACCTTCTCCTAAAATTACCTGTATACCTCGTTTTTTTGCAAGCTTCAGCATATTTCTTGAGGGATCAATGCCTATTTTGACTCCAAGAGGTTGAGCAAACCTCCCACTCCCAACACCAGCCTCCAGACCAAAACCCTCAGGAATAACTTTTTTCAGGGCTTTAAGTTCTGAGAAATGAATACTTTTATGTCTCTCAAACCAATCTTCATAATCTTCCCAATTTTTATCAAATACCTTAGCACTATTTTTGGTCATTCTATTTTCCAAATAAACAGTGTCATTTCAACAACGATAGCCGCATCGCGTTCACTATCACAAGAAGTGACAGGCCCATATCTCCAAACGCCACTGCCATCCAGAGAGTCACGATGCCAGGAAAAGCAAGAACAGCAAAGCTTCCCTTTATTGCGATTGATGTAAAGATATTCTCCTTAACTATCCCAAGTGTTTTTCTGCTGAGCTTCAATAAATAAGGCAGTTTAGATATATCATCATGCATTAACGCTATGTCAGCGGTCTCAAGTGCAACATCGCTGCCTATAGCCCCCATCGCAATGCCAACACTCGACTTCGCCAGCGCAGGTGCATCGTTCACTCCATCACCCACCATTGCAACCTTACCATATTTCTGATCCAGCTCTTCAACAATCCTTACCTTATCTTCAGGAAGAAGACCGGCATGGTATTCATCGATCCCAAGCTTATTCGCTATCGTCCTTGCAATTCTCTCATTGTCTCCTGTCAGCATCACCACCCTCATCCCTATCTTCTTTAGCATGATTATGGTTTCGGGTGCAGTATCGCGTATTTTATCCATTATTGCAATAATTCCCATGCATTCCCGATTCCCTAAAAGTATTGCTGTCTTACCCTCTTCTTCGAGTTCTCTGACTTTTGCTTGCGGAAAAGGGATTGATAGCCCGGAAAACATAGCAGGACTGCCGATGTAATACATTTTTCCATCTATGTTTCCTTTTACACCCTTACCTGGAATTGCCTTAAATTCGCTGGCAGATTTTAGACTCAAGCCCCCAAATTCAGCCTTCGCAACAACTGCCCTTGCAAGAGGATGCTCGGATAACGACTCTATAGAAGTGGCTATCTCCAATATTTCATTAGCTGAATAATTATTAATCTCCAGTACATCTGTTACCACCGGTCTTCCTTCCGTCAGGGTGCCTGTCTTATCAAAAACAAAAACCTTTGCCTTAGCCATCCCTTCGATGTAATTTCCGCCTTTTATTAAGACCCCATTCTTTGCAGCACCTGTTATTCCTGATATCATGGATACAGGCGTAGAAATTGCAAGGGCGCATGGACAGGAAATAACTAAAAGAACCAGGGCTTTGTAAAGCCATTCATCAAAAGGCTTACCGAAAACAAGGCTTGGAACAACCGCCACACTCACTGCCAGGAAGATCACCACAGGGGTATAATAGCGGGCAAATTTATCAACGAACTTCTCGGTATGGGATTTTTTTAGTTCAGCCTCCTCAACCAACTTGACTATTTTTGAAAGTACTGTGTCTTGCGACCTTTTTGTGACTATTATTTCAAGATAGCCGTGTTCATTCAGCGTCCCTGCATATACTGAATCTCCTATCTTTTTATGGACAGGCATTGATTCTCCGGTGATAGCGGCCTGATTAATGCTTGATTCTCCCTTAATCACAATACCATCAAGGGGTATCTTCTCACCCGGTCTAACAGCTGCAATATCATTGATATTCACATCATGGACATGCATGTTGACCTCTTTTTCGTCCCTTATTACAATGGCAGTCTCAGGCGCAAGCTTAACAAGCGCCCCAATTGATTTCCTCGCCCTTTCGCCTGCATAGTCTTCTAGGAACTCTGCAATGAAGAACAGATAAAGCACAGATGCTCCCTCTTCCCCGTAGCCAATGGAGAAAGCACCCACGGCAGCAATTGTCATCAGGAAATTCATATCAAGGCGTTTTTTCAGGAGAGAAGATATGCCCTTTTTAGCTATGCTGTATCCCGAAATTACTCCCACGAACAGGAAGAGAATGTGAGATAAAGCTGTCGATCCCGTTACGTATTCTATGGAAAGCCCAAGAACCAGTAACATGGACGAAAGTGCAATAATACGTATATTCCTTTGTTTCCAGAGAGGAAGTTTTTCCTCAAAAATATCGGTTGAACATGAGGAACAGCTTACTTCGTGATCATCATTCCCATCTTCAAGAGCGGTATATCCGGCTTTTTCAATCGCCTCTCTGATTTCTGATGTGTTGATGAGGGACGGGTCGTACTTTATCGCTGCTTTACCTGTAATGAAATTTACGTTTACTTGGTCGATACCGTTCAGTTTCCTGACAGCATTCTCCACGTTCATAGCACATGAAGGGCAATCCATGCCGTTAATTCTTAATTCACAGTCTTTTAGCTCAACCATACGGGCTTATAGTTCAAACTTTTAAAAGTAGATTGTGCTAAAAAACTGGCCGAAAGTTAATAAATATCAGACAGAACAGCGGCAGATCATAACATCCTTTATCGCTGAAATGCGTTCTACAAACTGTTTTATACTCTCACCATCTCCCTGAAGAATCACCCACTCGGCACACCTGTCACTAAAATGCGTATGGGTGGCAGACATTACTATATTTTTAAAATCATGGATGACGCATGATTACGTGAAATAATCGGTAGAAGTCTCGAAATGTTGCTTCATCAAGCCACTTTTATCTTCTTGCTGTTGCAATGTATCCTATATCGCTTACGGCCTTTGATATATCTGATGCTGTAACTGTTGTCGGTTCATACTCCACAACTGCCATTCTCTCGTTCAAAGAGATTTTTGCACTTTTTATGCCCTTCTTTTTTGAAAGCGCAAGTTCTATACCTATAGCGCATGCACCGCAGCGCATTCCAGCGATATCAAGGATTATTTTTTCCATATTGTGCCTCATTTTGCTACTGCTTTTAAGTTACTGCATTCTCCTTGGTAAGCATACCATTGCTTTCGGCTTGCATACCATGTGGCAGCTCCCATCTCCCACACAGTTACCAGAGTTTAAAACGACTGAGATTTTTCTGCCATTTAATTCATGGATCTCGTAAACCCCTCTCGAACAGACTTTCACGCACATACCGCAGCCGTTGCATTTCTCTTTATCAACATATTCGATAAAAGCAGGTGTCCATTTCTCACCGGACTTTGTTTCACCCTGATAATATGCAGCATCACCAAGTTCACAGCAGCAACTCTTCATTTCTATGCACTCACCGTTTCAATGTTACTGGATTTGCAGTTCCCAGATTCATATTATTGTTTTTTACAACTCGCAAGAAAGTATTCCTTCAAACATTTCCCTGACTTTTCTTTTGTTCGATTATAAATAATCTTTGGTCGTCTTACATATTTTTCTTTTATTCCATAAGGCATTCCAAATTGCATACATAACATTTGTTTTGACCATTAAATCTTTATTCACATACACTAATTTATGAAAAGGTGATCTATATCAAACCGGTACTACAGGTGGCTCTTGATGTTTTGGAGACTGAACGCGCTATCCAGATCGCCAGAGAAGCGATAGATGGTGGCGCTGACTGGATAGAAGCTGGAACACCTTTGATCAAAAGCGAAGGTATGGATGCTTTAAGGAAACTAAAAGCAGCTTTTCCTGACAGGGTTATACTGGCTGATATGAAAACGGTAGATACAGGGGCAATGGAAGTGGAAATGGCAGCCAAAGCCGGGGCTGATGTCGTTATCCTGCTTGGTAGTGCTGATGATTCCACGATCCAGGATGCCATACGATCAGCGCGCAAATATGGAGTTAAAATAATGGCCGACCTGATTTCTGCAAAAAGTCCGGCAAAAAGAGCTAAAGAGCTTGCAGAACTCGGTATTGATTATATAAATATTCATGTCGGGATCGACCAGCAGATGATGGGCGAAGATCCTCTTTCCATTCTTAAATCGCTTAAGATAAGTGTACCCATTGCGGTCGCAGGTGGGATTGATGCAAAGAGCGCAGCTGCAGCAGTATTATCAGGTGCAGGTATTATCATCGTCGGAGGAAATATTGTCCGGTCATCCAATGTTACAGCATCTGCAAGAGCGATCCGCGAAAGTCTGGATTTACCGCAATTATCAATTGAGCCGGAAAAATCCATCGATGAGAAAACCACCGAACTTCTAAAACATGTCTCAACCCCAAATATCTCGGATGCCATGCACAGGAAAGGCGCAATGAAAGATATACATTCGATCTGCAAGGGGACAAAAGCAGTGGGAAAAGCTGTCACAGTACAGACATTTCCCGGAGATTGGGCAAAACCCGTAGAAGCAATAAATATTGCACTTCCCGGTGATGTTATCGTTATCAATAACAGCAGTACCCATGTAGCCCCGTGGGGAGAACTTGCAACATTGAGCAGCATCAATAAGGGCGTGGCAGGCGTTGTAATAGATGGCGCGGTAAGAGATGTTGATGACATCAGGCGGCTTAATTTTCCTGTTTTTGCGACATCAATTGTCCCGAATGCAGGCGAGCCGAAAGGTTTCGGGGAGATAAATGCCGAAATACAATGCGGGGGGCAGACCGTAAGACCGGGGGATTTCATAGCAGGTGACGATAATGGCGTTGTCGTAATACCACGGGAACGGGCGTATGAGATAGCAAGGCGGGCTGCTGAGGTTGAAAAGAACGAGCGGCGAATACGTGATGAGATAAAAAAGGGAAAAACGCTATCTGAAGTATTATATCTTGAAAAATGGGAGAAGAAATGACCTCTGAGACCACATTCTTTATCTCTGTTTTCACTGCATTATTCTCAATCATAAACCCGGTCAGCGGAGTCATGGCATTCATTTCCATGACAGCCAACATGAAAGAAGAGGATAAGAATTATGTAGCACAGCGTTCTGCATTTATTGCCTGTATCATTGCGATAATATTTACGGTATCAGGGAATTATATAATGGAATTTTTCGGAATTACTGTGGATTCCCTCAGGGTTGCAGGTGGGATTCTACTTTTCCTTGTCGCTATGGACATGCTTTTTGCAAGGACATCAAGAGAAAGTATTACATCCGAAGAATTATCTGAAGCTGTACACAGGGAAAACATCTCAATTTTTCCAATGGCCATGCCTATGCTGACAGGACCAGGTGCTATAACGACAATAATCCTGTATTTAACAAAAGGAATTGAGGATTATTCTCTCAATCTGCAAGAAGTGATATTAATTGAAGTTGGTGCAATAATAATTATATTTATTATTACGTTCCTGATTTTCAGATCTTCAGATCATTTTAGAAAAGTCGTAGGAATGACAGGCATGCTTGTGATGACGCGGCTTATGGGTCTTTTCCTCGGGGCCATAGCAGTCGGATTTATCGCTGACGGGATATGGAATATTTATGAGCTTAAGCTAAAAGGTTAAAAGTAAAGGCTAAATGAGAAAAATGAATATCCTGGTAGTTACTGGAAAGCTTGCAGATAATACTGTAAAAGCATCTGTCAATGGCAGGGCCGATGTCCTTGTTCTTGATATCGAGGTCGCAGCATTTACAACTCCTGCTTTACTGAGGCGTTTCCTTCCTCCAAAAAAATATGACCTGATACTTATTCCCGGCCTGGCAAAAGGTGATTTTCAGGGGCTTGAAAAAGAGATTGGTATCCCGGTAAGACTTGGACCAAAGCATGCAGTGGATCTTGGTTTTGTACTTTCGTTTTCAGGGCTGGATTTTTCATCAAGTACACCTGCATGCGAGCTATTGACCGGGAAAAAGCATTCCAATGCTCTCCGGAGGGTTTTTGAACTGGAACAAACAGCGGATTCGCCTTTATTCTTAAAATCAGTGAAGATCGGAGGGAATTCCCGCATGAAGGTGATGGCTGAGATTGTGGATGCCGGTTCGATGAGCAGGAATGAGCTTATAGATAAAATTATTTATTTTGTAGAATGCGGGGCGGATATTATTGACCTGGGGATTTCACTGGACGCATCAACCAGCAAGGTCAGGGCCGCTGTTGAAACTGCAAGATCCGTAACTGATGTTCCACTCTCCATCGATACACTTGATCCTGATCTGATAAATGAGGCTGTTGATGCAGGAATAGATATTGTGTTGAGCCTTAATTCAAAAAATATCGACAAAGTAAAGGATAAAATAATCCGGCATCACACGGCTTCAGTCATAATTCCTGATCAGACAGGTGATATTGAAAGTCTTTTCCGGAACATGAAATTTGCGCGTGACCTTGGGATCCAGAATATCATCGCTGATCCTGTTCTTGAACCTGCAGGTCATGGTCTTACACAGTCGATTAACAGATATTATGAATTCAGGAACCGCGACAGGACTACACCCTTATTCTTCGGCCTGGGTAATGTGACTGAGCTTATTGATGCTGATTCTATCGGGATCCATGCGATCCTAACAAGTGTTGCAATGGAGCTTGATGCAAACATCTTATTTACACCGGAATTCAGCCATAAAGCTCATAACAGTGTCAACGAATTAAAGACTGCTTCAATGATGATGATGCTTTCAAGGGACAGGAGAAGTGCGCCAAAGGACCTTGGGGTTGATATGCTCACTATTAAAGAAAAGCGCAGGCGGGAATTCGGATTAATGCCGGAATCCGTTATAGAAGCAAAAGGCAGTGAAAAATGGCAGCTTGACCCGGCCGGATGTTTTAAGATAGAGTTGACAGATGATAGTATCTGTAACTGTAAGGTAATCCCTGGAAAAATAATAGTAAGGAATATTATTGACAGAGATAATCCGATAGCCGGGTCGACAGCAAAGGATATACTGGATACCATTATCGAACGCGGACTTATCTCACGTCTTGACCATGCTGCTTATCTGGGGAGAGAGCTTATGAAAGCTGAAATCGCATTGAAATTCAGGAGGAGCTATTCCCAGGATGACAAATTTTGATATAATAAAACAATTATCCGATGACACCGAAATTATCGAAATTCTCGATCGAGCGGTGAATAACGGATGCGGATACGGATCACTTGATCTGGATGCAGGAAAAAAACTGCTTGAATGTAATGACCTTAATTTATTAGGAGCAGCCGCAGATACTTTGCGAAAAAAAAGCACAGGGGATCTTGTCACATTTGTTATTGACCGCAACATAAATTATACGAATATCTGCACATCCAGATGCAAGTTCTGTGCTTTTTATCGTGAACAGGATGCAAAAGATGCCTACGTATTAAGCATTGGGAAGATACTTGAAAAAGTTGATGAAGCCATAAAGCTTGGGGCGACCCAGATACTCATACAGGGCGGATTGAATCCTGATATTCCCATTGAATATTATGAAAAAATGCTAAAAGAGGTTAAGAAAAAATTCAACGTCCAGATGCATGCTTTTTCTCCTCCTGAGATCGTGCATATCTCAAAGTTATATGGAGCCGGGATAAAAGAAACGATCTTACGCCTTCATGAGGCGGGACTTGATTCAATACCAGGAGGCGGAGCAGAGATCCTTGATGACAGGGTAAGGGATTCCGTTTCTCCAAAAAAGATCGGGTGGAAGAAATGGCAGGAAGTAATGCTAATAGCGCACTCACTGGGTATCCCGGCAACTGCTACAATGGTCTTCGGGCATGAGGAAACCCCGGAGGAAAGGATAAAACATATAATCAGGGTGCGGGATATGCAGAAAAAGTATCATGGTTTTACGGCATTTATACCCTGGACTTTCCAATCCGGGAATACAGGATTGAATGGGACTTCAACCGGGATAGATTACCTCAAAATAGTTGCTGTATCAAGAATTCTTCTTGATGGCCACATTCGGAATATCCAGGCTTCCTGGGTGACCCAGGGCATCGATGTTGCACAAATGGCACTGGGTTTTGGCGCAAATGACCTTGGCGGGACAATGATCGAGGAAAATGTTGTCCGTGCCGCAGGTGTGCCTTTTCACAGTAAGAACATTGACGAATTTATCCATGCTGCCAGGAAATTAGGGCGTCCTGTTGCAAAAAGAGATACATTGTATAATATAATTGAACGGTATTGAAACAAGTTTCTTCATTATGGACAATAAGCTTTATTACTATGTCAAAACAGACTTAGCATGAGGTTGGGGTTAGTGGCAAAAGACCTATCCTATCCAAAATTTGTTTTTTTACCCAACCTCACAATTTTCTTTAAACTATTTGATAATTTCAAATTATATCGAAATATTTATCTACAAGCATAGTATCGTTATATCATAAAACGGGTAAAGGTTGACAAACCAAGGGTGTGTGTGAAGTCAACGTTTATAGTATACGGATAGTTAACATCCTAAGAAAATAGGGGGTAAATTAATATGCTTGAAACTTCTAAAGAAAGAGTCCAATTATTAAAAGCTGGTATCATTGGAAAAAAAATTGAAGAACTTTATATTTCAGCTAATCATATCAAAATTCTAAAGTATCCGGTTCTTTTTGAGATTCAAAAATAATTCATTTTTTCATATCTGTTCCAGCTATCGCCAAAAAATTGCAGAGTTATAGTTTAATATACTTCCTGAGTATAACTAAACCGGATTGTAAAAAAAGGTATGCTAATATGAAGGTAGATGATGATTGGAAATATCCAGGTATAATCTCTCTTAAATCTATTATAATGTTATTGACCATTTTTCTTGTTCTGGTATCCGTGGCGGGTGCGCCTCCCTCAGATAAATCAGATAAAAACCCGGTCATCACTCTACTTGGTTTTGATCCGGTAACCGTTGAAGCAGGCTCTTCATATATCGACGCCGGAGCAATCGCCTCATATGCTGATAACGATATTACCTCCTCCTTAGTGACAGTCAACCCTGTAAACACAGCAGTCGTTGGAGTATATACTGTTACATATTATATAACAGATCCAGATAAAAATACAGTTGATCAGAAAACAAGAACTGTAAATGTGGTTGATACCACTCCACCAACTATTGATGCAGTTACACCAATAGTTGCTGAGGCAACAAGCCCATCAGGAGCTACAGTCACCATTGTTCCTCCAATGTCCCATGATATAGTCGATGGCGATCTGTCATCAATATGCGATAAGTACACAGGAACATTCCCTCTCGGAGTAACACAGGTGACCTGTACAAAGACCGACGCCAATAGCAACGCGGCAACTCCCTCTGAATTCACAGTTACAGTCCAGGATACAACAAAGCCGGTAATAACTCTTAAGGGCAACAATCCGGAGATAGTGCCTGTGGATTCAACCTATACTGATGCCGGAGTCACGGTTACAGACAACTACGATACAGGTTTCACGGCAATAATGACCGGAACGGTCAATACCGCAGTCAAAGGAACCTACATCATTACCTATAAAGTGAAGGATTCCTCGGATAATGCAGCGACAGAGATTACAAGAACGGTCAATGTAGTGGACACAACTGCTCCGGCCGTATCAACAACACCCCCAACCGATAATCAGGATTCCTCCGTAACCCCGGTCGAAACATCAGTAAATGTTACATATTCCCTGCCAGCCAATACACCCCTGAGCAGCGATGATAACAGTAAGGGCGGGGGCGGTTCATCCAGAGAGAACAGGAATAATATTGAGTTGATTGAACGGAGTGACCAGCCAATGTTCAGGAATGTGGTCACTTCCTTCAGGTTTACACATGCAAAGAGTCCTGTAATGTCCGTCAATATAACTGGCAACACCTCTATGGATATGATAACGGCCTTAGAGGAAGTACTGAAAGGCACTTCCAGCCTTGTTAAGGCTCCGCCGAATGGTCTTGTTTATAAAAATATCAATATCTGGGTGGGGACACCGGGCTATGCAACATCAAGGAACATAAAGGAAGCCCTCATTAAATTCAAGGTAGATAATAATTGGATAAGAACGAATAATGTTACAAGCAGCGATATCGTATTAATGAAATGGAACGGAGATAGCTGGATAGAACTTGAAACCAGGGTATTGTCAAAAGACAACGCAAACACATTTTTTGAAGGAAAGACAATTACATTCTCACCGTTTGCTATAGCTGCGAAGATAAGTGTAGCAAAACCTGCTGACAACAGATCACTTCTTGAAACCCCACAACAGCCTCAGGTCAAAGCGCCAGATCATGATGACAAACCATCACAACCTGCACAAACAGCGGTCATTACCCGGATTGGATCGTCAGGGATCGCGACATGGTCTATAATATTGATCATATTAATTATAAATATTGTTATAGTTGCATTGTACTTCTTATGGGTGAGAAAATAGATACTTCACAACAATTCCAGCATTTCCCCCGGATCAGTTACAGGCAATTTGCAGCTAAAATTCCGGCATACATATGCAACGGCTTTGCCTCCCTTGCTTGAAAGGTTTTTTGTATAATCAGCAATCTTTGTGATTTCACTTTCGTCATCAGGCCGCAAAATTACAACCTTATTCGGAATAAATTCTTTCCTGAGTGCCTTTAGCATATCCATCGTATCATCTGCCTGCAAGTCCCCTGCAATTACAACTTCACTCGATGGCCCCAGGATGAAATCAAGTGCTGACATAAGCATGGTATAACCAGCAGGTGCCTGCCCAACTCTCAGGGAGAATGCCTTTCCGATAGCTTCAGCTTTTCTTTCAAGTTCCGGGTCAGCCCTGATCCTGGAAAGCCGTATAAGGTTCAACATCGCTACCGAATTCCCTGACGGAATTGCTCCGTCATAGATGTCTTTTTTCCTCATGAGAATATTCTCGGTATTATCTGAAGTAAGGAAAAATCCACCAGCCTCCATATCCCAGAAATGTGTAAGCAGATATTCATTGAATTCAAGAGCTGCCTTCAGGTAGCGGATCTCGAAAGTTGTCTCGTAAAGTTCGAGCAGTCCCCAGACCAGGAACGCATAATCATCTAAAAAGCCCTTAATTGCTGCTTCACCTTCCCTGTAACGGTGATAAAGACCATCATTTGAGTTACGCATTGTGGAAAGAATAAAATCCGCAGCATTCTGAGCAGCTTTTGCATATCCGGGTTCGTCAAAAGCCCGGGAAGCTTTAGCCAGGGCTGCTATCATCAATCCATTCCAGTCTGTCAGGATCTTGTCATCCTTGCCGGGATGTATACGTTTTTCACGTGCTTTGAACAATTTACGTCTTGAGGTCTTGATGCTCTTTTCAATGTCTGATGACTGTAAACCAGATTCGTTAACAGGTTTTGATAAATAAAAAATATTTCGTCCATCTCCTTCCGGGAAATTTCCGTTTACCTTGATATTGAATAATTTCTTAACTGATATGTACTCTTCATCCGTGAGAACCTGCCGTATCTCATTCTCAGTCCAGAGGTAAAATTTTCCTTCTTCACCTTCGCTGTCAGCATCTTCGCCTGAGAAAAATCCTCCCTCAGGTGAGGTCATATCCCTCAATACGTAGGTAAAAACTTCCCGGCATGTATTTTCGTATTCTTTTTTTCCTGTCGCCTGGTAAGCCTCGGTATAAGCCATTGCCAGCAAAGACTGGTCATAAAGCATTTTTTCAAAATGCGGAACAAGCCATCTCTGATCAACGGAATAGCGGTGAAAACCAGATCCCACATGGTCATAAATTCCTCCCATACGCATGCCTGAAAGGGTCTTTTCAACCATCATAAGAGCCATCCTGTCTCCTGTGCGTTTCCAGTAGCGAAGAAGGAACATGAGGTTGTGAGGTGCCGGGAACTTGGGCGCATGACCAAAACCGCCGTGTTCTTCATCGAACATTCCCAGAAGCTGTTCATAGGCAATATGAAGTATTTCTTCAGTAAGTCTTTCTCCTGTAAGGGATCCTGATGCAGGCTTGAGAGCATTTACATTATGGTTTGCGGCTTTTTCAACTTCATCCCTCCGCAAGTTCCAGAGTTCTTTGACCTGGGGTATCATGTCCAGCATACCAACCCGGCCGAACCTGCTTTCTTTCGGTATATAGGTCATAGCGTGAAATGGTTTCCTGTCAGGTGTAAGTAATAAATTAAGCGGCCATCCCCCGCTTCCTGTCATTGCCTGGCAGACTGCCATATATATGCTATCGATATCCGGTCTTTCTTCCCTGTCAACTTTGATACTCACAAAGGAGTCATTCATTAATGCTGCGACATCATTATCCTCAAAAGATTCCTTTTCCATTACATGACACCAGTGACATGTGGAATATCCAATAGAGAGAAAAACAGGCTTATCTTCAGTCCTGGCTTTATCAAAAGCTTCTTCACCCCACGGGTACCAGTTCACGGGATTATATGCATGCTGCAAAAGGTAGGGACTTTTTTCACCGATCAATCGGTTCGCTTTTCTTTTACCAACCTCTTCACTCATTAAGTCTAATTTAGCGTCCCAATAATTAAAATCTTCTCAATTGAACAGGTTTAACATTGGAATCATTTTCCAGGTGGAAATATGCCTTCGGCTGCCGACCTGACTTCTTCTATTGAATAAAACGCCCTGGGATTAAATCTTTTGATAATGCCGACAACCTGTTGAAGGTCCCGCCTCTTAATGATAGTATAAACGATTTTTACTTTTCCTCTCGCTCCCTCTGCATCAATGCTCGTAACACCAAAACCTTCGGATTTTAAAAATTCCAACAACTGAAATCCATCTTTTTGTGTAATAATTCGAACGACCAGGGTACCTATTGCCATTTTCTCTTCTATCCAGATACCTACGAAGTTTCCACAGGCAAAACCTCCCGCATATGCTACATAATAAGTAATATTTGTCATATTGCTGAAAACCTGGCCGATTGCAAAGAGCCATATCATTATTTCAAAAAAACCAAAAATCGGGGCAAGCCACTTCAGACCTCTTGAAACAAATATTATCCTGATAGTCCCGAATGTAACATCTACGATGCGAGCCAAAAAAATCAGGATTGGAAGGACAATTAATGAAAATGTTTCTGAATTTATGATGTTTTCCATATTTCACTGTTCTGATTTTCAGTACGGAAATCTCATCTGCTTTCCGCACGATGTGCATGTAATAGATATGTGAGTGCCCTGAAGCCTTGTCCGTGCAGTAACGCCCTGGACTAAATACGTATGGCAGTGCTTGCATATTTGCCTCTTCAACCCAGGGGGCATCCTGACCCTGTACCTCATCCCTATTTTCCTTGCAAGTTGGACATAACGGTTGCTGCGAGCAGGATATTTCTCGAATTCAATATGAGCCAGTTCAAAAAGCCGGATCATGCGCTGAAATGCCATGTCCTTTGACCAGTCTTTCTGTTTTTTGCGCATGGGGCATAATTGGCGTTGGATTACAAATAATGTTTCATAAAAAAATAGATAGAGAGAAGAGAAACTAATTAGAGAGTAATTAGAGACTAACTAAAGAGTAATTAGAGAGTAATTAGAGACTAACTAAAGAGTAATTAGAGACTAACTAAAGAGTAATTAGAGACTAACTAAAGAGTAATTAGAGACTAACTAAAGAGTAATTAGAGACTAACTAAAGAGTAGAAAGATTAACTAAAGAGTAATTAGAGACTAACTAGGATAAAGATAGAGAGGCTAACTAATAAAGAAAGAAGAGTGAATGGATTGTTTCTGGGAATTAAAACAAAACAAGTTTAACCATTAGCTTTATATGGAATGAGATGGTAGTTAGTTTGGGAATAACAATCCCTAACCAAAAAAATGGGATTGCAGAGCAACCCCGTGAGGTATCGTTAGATACGTCATTAGTTATGTGCAACATACTATTGACCTTGCTAATTATATACTTTTCGGTTAATACTGCAAATTCCAGTGTTGAGTAAGAAAATACCGCAGACGCTGGCGGGCAATGGCGTTAAAAGGAGTATGTATGAAAAATAGTGTTGAATTTTCACTATGGGTTCTAATACAGCTAGGAGTCATTGGTTTATTATGGAATCTACCAATCCCGATTTCAGCGAAATTACTCATAGTAGGATTTGTAGGCTTATATACACTGAGAAAGTTAGTGTATTCAGAGCCTATGAGGGAATGGTATTAACCCCATTCCTTTATGCGAGAGAGATGATAAAATGGCACATATAATATTTGAATTTAACAATAATAAATATCGTCTAGAAAAAAGCGACTCAGATGTAGAAAAGATATTTGAGTCTATAACTGGGATTAAAATTGAAAGAAAAAAAATATATGAAACAAAAAAGCAAACCGAAGATATTGCTAAAGAAATTAATTTAGTTGAAGAAACAAGAGAATTAAAACATCCTAGCATTGAAGAATTAATAAATTTATTCAAAACGCAAATTAATTTTGAATTTGGAACAGAATTGGTTCGAAAAAAATTCTATCCAAACCTCAGTAAAGAGGAATGGAAAAAAGCATATTATAGCTTATATAGTAAAATCGAAAATGCAATGAAAAAAATTGAAGAACAAGAAAGGGGTCATTTTATTAAACGAAAGGAAGGAAGATTCACATATTATACTTTTGTTAAAGATAACATACCATCATTATCAAAATATGAAACAAAAACAAATGAAGAGATTTAAAATCTTCTAATCGAATTCTTTAGTAACGTATCAATATATCCAATACCGTAAATGCCAGCATGCTCAAACTCACTGCCGCATTCACATTAAAGAACGCCACAGGAACATTGGTAAAGTTATCCGCTTTAACAAGCGTATGCTCATACCATATAAGAGCAGCAATAATAATCAGCCCCACTTTGAAAATAACCCCAAGATTGAGCACGAACATCAATGCTATCAGAAGTATAAGCATCAGAATATGCGATAAAAATGACATATCAAGCGCCCTCTTTACACCGAAAACAGCTGGCACGGAATACAGCTTATTCCTGATATCAAAATCAATATCCTGGAGCGAATAAATAATATCAAAACCCGCTACCCAGAATGTAACAGCAAATAGAAGCAGAAGCATGGCAATTTCTGGTGTGCCGAATGGGAACTTAAATATTCCCGTTACTGCAAGCCATCCTCCTACAGGCGCATAACCAAGGTTCATGCCCAGGACAAAATGCGATATCGGAAGAGACCTTTTAAGATATGGATATATTATTGAGGTAACAGGAATGATGGGCGCAAGCAAAAGGCACAGTGGATTCAATTTATAGGCAGAGTAAAACAGGAAAAAGTAGGATATGATTATTAATCCCCATACTTCAAATAATGTTATCTTGCCAGCAGGCAGCTCGCGATTTACTGTCCTCGGGTTTTTTGCATCAATATCCTTATCAATGAGGTTATTCAGCGCCATCGCGGCACTTCGCGCCCCCAGGAACGCAAGCCCGACCCAAAACAAAACCCCAAGTTCAGGAATACCTTTACTTGCCAGGATTGCGCCAAGATAAGCAAAAGGGATGGCAAAAAGCGTATGCTTCAACACAACAAAATTTGCATATAATTTCAATTTTTTTAACATCAAAAATCTTTTCTCTTTTGACCTGTATTTACTACCTGATAGCAATGATCAATCTTTATTTTATCGGCTCGGCGGGAAGCGGCAAGTCTTCACTTACGAACGCTTTTTTCGGATGGATGGAAGACCAGGATTTTGATGCAATTACGGTAAATCTTGATCCAGGCATTGAAAATGCCCCTTATGCCCCTGATGTGGATATCCGTGACTGGGTAAGACTGGGCGATGTAATAAAGGAATACGGGGTCGGGCCAAACGGAGCCCAGATCATTGCAGCAGATCTTCTTACTTTGAATATTGATGAGATGAAAGAGATAATTGAAAGCTATGATTCCGATTATGTCATTTTTGACACGCCAGGGCAGATGGAACTATTTGTTCTTCGCCAGTCCGGGAAATTCCTTATTGATGCTCTTGGTGCCGACCAGTCGATCATCGGTTTCCTGTATGATCCCATAATTTCAAAAACGCCATCCGGATTTATTTCATTGATGCTCCAGGCTGCTTCTGTCCAGATGAGGTTCAATGTCCCATTCTTGAATATCCTTCCAAAATCAGATCTGCTAAAAGATGATGAACGCGAGAAAATAATTAACTGGAGCAGGAATATTATGGATCTTGAAGATGATATCCATAAGGAGGTACCTACGATGCAAAGCCAGCTAAGTATTGAATTCCTTTCAGCGCTCAAATCATTTGGGGCAAGCCAGAATATTATTCCGGTTTCTTCGACTTATGGATCAGGCATGGAAGACATATACAATACAGTGCAGCAGATATATCATGGAGGGGAAGACCTGGGCAAGGATTAATTTTATAATCCAAGTTCTTTCCAGATGTTATCCACCCGTGCTTTTACTGCCGGATCCATTTTCAAAGCATCAGGCCATTCCCTGTTGAATCCTTCTCCCGGTCCTTTTCGCGTGGCGTCAATTCCCATTTTTGAGCCAAGGTTGGGTAGGGGCGAAGCATGGTCAAGCGTATCAGTCGGCGCTTTATCGATTATCGTAACGTCCATTGCAGGGTCCATTCGCGTGGTCGTTGCCCAGAGAACTTCTCTCATATCCTGCACATTTACATCATCATCAAGAACGATTATGGTCTTTGCGAACATCATCTGCCCCATTCCCCAGAGTGCGAACATGACTTTTTTTGCGTGCCCGGGATACCGCTTTTTTATTGACACGATGCACAGGTTATGGAAAACAGCTTCAACAGGCAGGTTCACATCGACAATTTCAGGAAGCTGGGCTTTCATGAGAGGAAGGAAGATCCTTTCGGTTGCTTTCCCCAGATATGCGTCTTCCATTGGCGGTATTCCCACAACGGTCGCATGGTAGATCGGATTCTTGCGGTGTGTAATGCATGTTACATGGAACACCGGGAATTTATCTGCAAGTGAATAATATCCTGTGTGGTCGCCAAAAGGCCCTTCTGTGCGGCGCTCTTTTTCATCCACATATCCTTCAAGGATAATTTCGGCATGTGAAGGAACATAAAGGTCAACTGTTTCACATTTAACAAGCTCCACGTTCTTTTTGCGCAGGAATCCTGCAAACATCATCTCATCGATATTATCGGGAAGCGGCGCAGTTGCCGAATATACAACAGAAGGATCTGCCCCGATAGCAACCGCAACCTCGATTTTTCCGTTTCCTGCCGAATCAGCGTAATCCCTTGCGCCGTGTTTATGGATATGCCAGTGCATGCCTGTGGTCTTTCCGTCATAGATCTGCATCCTGTACATTCCCACGTTCTGCTTTTGGGTTTTTGGGTTCCTTGTGAATACAAGAGGAAGTGTAATGAAGCGCCCGCCATCCTCCGGCCAGCATTTCAATATGGGAAGGTCATCAAGTGAAAACCTTTCTTTAAGAATTATTTCCTTGCATGGGCCTGATTTTACGTATTTTGGGGCAAATGATGTAAGTTCAACAACCTCAGGAAGCTTCTTTATTCCTTCCCATAACCCTGATGGGGCTTCAAATTCCATGAGTTTGCGTATCCTTGCTCCGATTTCATCAAGATCATTTACATCAAGTGCAAGGCACATTCGTTCCATTGTACCGAATGCATTGGCAAATACAGGTATCCTGAAGCCTTTTACATTTTCAAACAGAAGTGCAGGGCCATTCTTTTTAACACATCTGTCAAGAATTTCAGTGATCTCAAGCTCAGCACTTACTTCTGTTTTTATTCGTTTCAGAAGTCCCCGTTTTTCGAGAATTTCAATGAATTCCCGTAAATCCTTAAATGCCACTATATGCCCTCTGAAATACCGCTGTTTCTTTCTTCATTGGATTTAGGCTTTATTGATGCAGCTTTTAAAAGACATGACCGGTGTATATATCCCATCTGTTTTTTCTTCCAGTTGCCGGATTCGTCACTCATTCCTTCTACGGGTTCGTAAATCATGAGCATATCCCTTGCATCCTCCGGGAACATGAGTTTCACAAAATCGTTACATATAAGGCATTTTTTCCAGCGGGTATATTTACGTTCAGTCATATTATGCTAATTGCGTTACGGGAATATATATAGATGCCGTCACGGTATTTTAGCCTGTTCCAGACAGAGATATCCTGTCCATGTATTAATGCTCATTATAATTATGACAGTTAACTATAAATACTTTAGTTCGCATATATACGAATTGTAGTGGGCAGAGAAAAATTTTTTTTCGATGTCATACACCATAAATCCCAAAAGCCCACTACCTCCTATTTAGAATAAATGCTCATGTTTACAAGAACCGTAAACTATAAATACTATTGTTCGTATATATGCGAATTGTAGTGGGCAGAGAAATTTTTTTATATACCACCATAATCCCCCTTTCTGCCCACTAACCTACATATTGGATGGGAAATTTTTATCTAACTGATCCTTTAAATGATATATTTTAAATCCGTTACGCGAATCAATTTAAATATTGCGTTACGCAATTCAATGTAAATTAAATTATATAGTTGTTCGTACCTATACGAAATGATTATAACCTCAGAGAAGAAAGTTATAATAAGAAAAGGTGCTCAATATGAATACAAATGAAAAGTTCAAGAGTAAAAAGCCGAAATATGGCTTTACCTCATTGATAGGTCTGGCTTTTATGAGTTTTGTGACCGGCTGGGTATTCCTTATCCCGATAGCAACAGCGGTCTTCCTTTGCTATGGCTATATTGTTTATTCGAAAGAGCAGAAGCACAGGATCAGTGTAAATTACAAACCGAGTGAAGCAATGCAAGCAATTGCTCGCAGGGAAATGGAAATTAATAAAGAGAAAGAAAGATTGATGCATGAGAGCCGGGGCGAAATAAAATGGTAATGAAATAAAATTATATTATTTAATTTTATTTATTTTTTTATAAAATCACAGCATATCCAGCGGGCTTTTGATTTTCTTTATTTCATCTGAAGATACCTGGGTGTATATCTGGGTAGTTTGTAGATTCGAATGCCCGAGAAGCTTCTGGATTTTTCGTATATCCACGCCGTTCTCAAGAAGATGCGTGGCAAAAGAATGCCGGAGCGTGTGTACATGCACCGGTTTCTCGATTCCAGCGCGCAAAGCAGATACTTTTATAGCGTGCTGAAGGCCACGTGGCGACATTTTCCTGCCATTTACAGAAAAAATGTATCCTTTGCCATTGGCCCTTGTTTTTTCCATGTAGTCCAGAAGGTCTTTCCTGAATAATTCTGAAATAATGAATATCCTGTCCTTTGCTCCTTTTCCCAGGCGCACCCAGCCGATACCATCATTCAGATCAAGATTTGAGTATTGTAGATTTGTGCATTCAGAAAGCCTTAACCCTGTGGAATAAAGGAGTTCAATCAAAAGCTTGTGCTTTATGTTTTCCGTATTGTCGATAAGTTTTCTTATTTCTTCGCGGCTCAATACTACTGGCAATTCTTTCGTTGCTTTTGGCGTCTTTATCAAAGACATATTTTTCCCGAGCATCTCTGAATAGAAGAATTTAAGAGATGCTTTTATGAGCGCGATCGAGGAATTTGATAATGAATCATCTGACATTTTTGATGCGAGGAACTCCTTGATATCTTCGTCTGTTATTTCTTCCGGATTCTTTTTAATAAATTCAAGAAACTTACGGTTATAGAAAAGATACATCTTCGAGGTCTGCCTGGAAAATCCCCTTAGCTTTAACTCGGTTTCAAGTTTCTTCAATGGTATTGGAAGTTCATCCTGCATAATACCCTTATTTTTGGCATTTCAGGTATATAAAAACTGCGTATAATCAACATTATATACACTTTTTGCTGTTTTGCCTTTTTTTTGGTACTTTTTGCCTCAAAATCGCAAATAATTTTTAAGCAACAAAATATTTGATTGGTAATTACTTCCCTGGATAGATTAATCTCTGCCAGATTATAGAACGTGTCCTATAAATTAAAATAAGAGGTTTAAATAAAAATGTTGTATTTACTTCCCGTTACGGAAAGTAAATTAGACAATTGCGTAACGGGAATCTGCAGTATAATTTCCGTAACGGGATTTCGGAGCAAAAATACCGTTACGGAAATTAACATACAAAATTGCGTAAAGGAACTAAGAACCGATCCGAAAAGTCAAAACCACAGAGGTCACAGAGAGCACAGAGATTTTTTAAGTACGTCTCCGTGCTCTCTGTGCTCTCGGTTAATTCGGAAATATACTATTTATTGATTTTTCGGATAGGCACTAATAGACCAGATTATGACCTATTTGACTTGCGTGGTAACAATTTTTGTATCCACCGTCTTTCCCTGTAATAATAAATTAACTGTTATAGTATATTTTCCTGACGGTCTTATTCCACTTACTTTTTCTGGAATTGTCATCTGTATCGGGAGTTCATATAATTCACCAGGCTTGATATCTGCATTATATTGATTAGAATATTCTCTTTTCGCCTTATCTCCCATCCAGGCATAATCATTATTTATTGCAATCGTCTTAGTCTCGAATCCTGCGATCGCAGCAGACCCTGTGTTCATAAGAATGATCTTTGCCTTAACATCACTACCAGCAAAATAACTGGGCGCGATTTCAATTCTGTCGATCTTTAATTCGCTTGCTTCCTTGATATAGAAAGTGCCGGATGCTATCACAGCACCACGATATTCAGCCTTCCAGGTATGATTTCCCGAATAAAGTGCTTTTGTTGAAACTGCACCGCAAGCATTTACTTGCGAAGGAGGAAATGGATCTACAGAAACCATTACCCCATTTACTCCCATATTTTTTCCTTTGAACATGATCTGGAATCCCCACTGGTTTTTTGAAGCTGCATATTCGTGAAGAGTAACACCATTAACTGATTCAATGACAATAATGGATTTTTTTGCATTGAGAGTCTGGTTATTAAAAGTCACATTGAGCAATATTAAATGCTCTCCAACCTTAAATTTTTGTAAAATTTTCTGGCCATTACCGATATTTGTGCCGTCTGATTCCCATTCAAAAGAGGGGTTATCTATGTTCTTTATCGTCGCTTCGAGTAATTCTTCCGTATCTTTCCATAATACCCTGTCACAACCTATTGAAACCGATGGCTCTGGTTTTTCCGGGATTTCCTGTGTTTTAAACATGCTATTGCCCAAAATAAAAAATAAAATTATTACTGCCAGTAAAATGAAAATATATTGTTTTTTTGGCCTGGGAATTCTTAAAATATTATATCCGGACATATGCAGGGCTCTAAATAAAAACAATGGGGCCCGGGCCGGGATTCGAACCCGGGTCGTAGGATCCACAGTCCCATAGGATAACCAGCTACCCCACCCAGGCACATTGATTCAATGATGGGGGCATCCCGTAATTGTATCGGTAAATGATAAAGGTTTTGTTCCATAATTCTCTTTTTAGTATTATGGGGGATGTTAGGGGGGTTTCAATTCGTATTGGTAATTTTGGCGTGATACAATATAATCCATATTGTATAGAATTAAACGCATAATCGTAAGTTTTTGGGTTTGATAAATTAAGACTATATTATTCAATAAGATCATATATAGTTAAAACGTATCTACAGACCTCGTAACATTTGTACGGGATTTGGGGTGACTGCAACACGCGCTTATTCTCATGCTCTCATAGACGATGGAATACAGAACTACTTTCTTCGATTCTAATTTAGGCGCACATCAAAGAAAAAATTTATTAGTACAATGGATATAAATGTGTGATAGGTGCGTATACTACTCCTATAATGGTATGATATATACACGATGCAAATGCAAATTAGAATGCATAGTCCGTCTTTAATTTGGAAAAAGAAACATGAGAGAGAAAGAAAATATTTCCGAAAGAATTGAGCAATTGATCAATAAAGTGAACTCTAATACTCAAAAGGAGCTTGACGACACCATTCAGAACGAACTAGGTCGATTAATTACTCTGTTGCCAGATATTGAGAGAGCAACAGACTCCCATCTAATAGGAGCCATCGAAGTAGCAGTGTCAGCCCTTCTTTTAGAAAAGCCAAATGTACAATTAGCCACCATGATACGAAAAGATGTTGAACAGAGAGTTCACCCCTCAGTAAAGAGTTTATTTAATAAGATATCTGGGAGTGTAACCGATTTTGTTGAAACTTCTATTAACTTGAAAGAAAGTAATAGGAGTCGAGCAAAATGGCAAAATTGTTTACAAGAGAACAAGCGAGAGAATGGCTTAGGGAAAATAATCTGAAAGATGGAAAAAGCATCGAGAATGCATTTATTGCCGAGATAAAAGGCGTTCTTCAAGAAGCTTTGGAAGAAGAAATAACCAATGAACTTGGCTATTCCAGATATGATTGGAAAAACAAGAACACTGACAATTCCAGGAATGGCCATTCTAAAAAGACCGTCAAAAGTCAATTTGGAAATATGGAACTGAATATCCCACGGGACACAAATGGCGTATTTGAGCCCATCATTGTCAAAAAACATGAAAGAACAATATCAAGCGAGCTTGAAGGGATGATCACTTCTCTATTTGCTCAGGGTGTTAGCAACCGGGATATCCAATCTCATATGAATAAAATATATGGCCTTGATGTATCTGCCGAAATGGTAACGAGAATAACTGACAAGATCCTGCCAATTGCAAAGGAGTGGCAGAGCAGGCAATTGAATGAACTATATCCTATCATCTACCTTGATGGTATCGTATTCAATGTTAACCAGGATGGTCATGTTATCAAGAAAACAGCATATGTCGTCTTTGCAATAAATGTGGA